>NZ_DAMBUH010000120.1:0-9810 GCF_032053605.1 Tianweitania sp. | reverse complement strand
GCTCTTCCACGGGCTTCGGCGTCGGCTCGGGCGCAGGCGGTTGCGCGGCGGCCGTTTCGACTTCGCGCTTGGCGGGCTTGTCGGTCGGAGGCGTCGAAAGGTCGGCATCGTTGTCGCCGACATTCTGCGCTTCGGCCATCGTTTCAGGCCGCGTGGTGGGAACAGGCGCCGGCTTTTCGGAAACCGGTGCTTCCTTGTCGCCCTTCACGCTTTCGGCAAATTCGGCCATCGGCACGATATCGACCGGAAAAGACTCCTGCGAACCGGCGTCAAGCGGCGCAGGCGCCGACAGCGTCAGCAGGCCAATGCCAAGCGCTGCCGCATGCAGAACTACCGATGTGGTGAGCCCCGCCTTCATGTCCATCTCAGTTCGTCTGGTCCGGCAGCGTCACGAGGCCGAGATTGCGATAGCCGGCTGCGTTGATACGCGCCATCACCTGCATCACCATGCCGTAATCCGCCGACTTGTCGCCGCGCACGAAGATGCGTTCTTCATAGCCGGTCTGCGCGATCGCCTGAAGCTTGGCCACGATCTCTTCCGCCGGAATCTCGGTTTCCTGCAGATAAACCTGGCCGGCCTGGTTCACGGTCACCGTGATCGGCTGCGTATCGGCATTCAGCGCCTTGGCCTGCGTTTCCGGCATGTCGATCGGCACGCCGACAGTCAGCATGGGTGCTGCAACCATGAAGATGATGAGGAGCACGAGCATCACGTCCACCATCGGCGTGACGTTGATCTCGGACATCACGCCATGCTTGCGGCCACGGCGGCGACGACCGCCCTTACCTGCACCCTGGCTGACTGACATACCCATCTGAGGATCACTCCTTGCGCTGCGCTTGGGCCTTAGGCCGCTGCACGCTGCACGACCTTTTCATCGATTTGGCGCGAAAGGATGGCAGAGAACTCGTCCGAAAAGCCTTCCATGCGGCTGGAAAGCTTGGCGGCATCGGTGGAGAGCTTGTTGTAGGCGATAACCGCCGGAATAGCGGCAACGAGGCCGATCGCGGTTGCCAGCAGCGCTTCGGCAATACCCGGCGCCACAACTGCGAGGTTGGTGGAGCTCGATCCGGCAATGGCCTGGAACGAGGTCATGATGCCCACAACCGTACCGAACAGGCCAACGAACGGGGCGGCCGAGCCCACGGTGGCGAGGAAGCTCAAGCGGCCCTCAAGGCGCTCCATTTCGCGGGTCAGGGCAAGGTCCATCGCCTTGTCGATGCGGTTCTGCAGGCCGATCGGCGAACGGGCGCCCTTCTCAAAGCTCTTCTTCCATTCGCGCATGGCGGCCACGAAGATCGCGCCCATGCCCATCGTGTTCTTGTCCGAAAGGCTGCGATAAAGCTCTTCCAGCGACTGGCCCGACCAGAAGGTCTGTTCGAAGCGGTTCAACGCCGCGCGCATGCGGTTGAACGAGATGACCTTGTCCACCACGATGGCCCAGGTCCAGACCGAGGCCACCAACAAACCGATCATCACGAATTTGACGATCCAGCCGGCCTGCCAGAACAGACCCCAGATCGACATATCATGGGCTGTCGCAGCCAATGGCAACGTTTCCATCTCAACAGATCCTTGATCGAAACGGGTTGTGAAACACCCTCGCGCTGCGCCTGACTTGTCCGCCGACAAAGCCGAACCTGCATTTTCACGCTTGTTTCGGCTTCTCTCGGCAAATCTTGGTCAAACGAAGGCGCGTCGAAATCCTCTAATCATCCAGCTTTCGTTGATGAAGCAGTAAGGTTAAGGATCGGTAACGATGAAACTCAGGCGGGCTCGTCCGGCTGAAAAGCGTCGATCCATTCCCTCGGAAATCGCCGTGGTCGGCCATCTGGCCCGAGCACCGCAGCCTGCACCTTGGCCTGCACCAGCACTGTGGCGCCGCGCTTGATGACCTGCGCCATGGTGATGCGCGCGCCCGAAATCGCCTGCGTGCGGGTTTCGATCGTCAGCACATCGTCGATCCGCGCCGGCGAGCGCCAGTCAATCTCCATGCGCGTTACCACCCAGATCAGCGCCTCGCCGTGCTGACCTGCGGCGAGTTCCTTGTGATGCACGCCGGCTAGCCGCAGATAATCGGACCGCCCGCGCTCAAAGAATTCAAGGTAGCGGCCATGGTAAACCACGCCGGAAAAATCCGTGTCCGCGAAGTAAACGCGCGCTTCCAGGCTATGCCCGCCGGGAAACAGCGTGCCCGCCAGCCCGACGCTCGGGTTCACTTGGGCGGCGGCGGCGTCGAATTCACCATGATCGGTCATGCGGTCTTTTCTCTGTGATCTCGAGCTGACATGACTTGCCGCATGGCACCATCATTTGTCTGGATCAAGACTTGCCTCCTCGCCGCCGGCCTTCTGCTGGCCGCGATCGCTCCCTCGCCGGCGGGCAGCTTTATGATGAAGCGCGGCATCAATCTCGACCAATGGGTCACCTGGCCCACCGAAGATCGCTGGCATGATGAAACGGCACTCCTTCCTTTCCCCGAATGGAAGCGCTTCGTTGGTCCAGACAAACTCGCACAGCTGAAAGCAGACGGTTTCGACTTCGTGCGCATGCCGATCGATCCCGCACCGTTTCTGTCGGCGAAGGCCGAAGCCCTGCATGACCGCCTGTTCGCGGAAGTGCTTGATGCCGTGCGCATGGTCAACGCAGCCGGGCTGAAGGTCATCGTCGATCTGCACCTGATCGAGCGTGACGACAATCCGGCCCACGGCATGTCCGGCGTGCTCGGCTCAACTGAGACCTTCGACCGCTACATCGAGCTTACCCGCCGCATGGGCCGCACGCTTGCAAACGAGGACCCGTCAAGTGTTGCGCTCGAACTGATGAACGAGCCCGGCACGGTGTGCGACGAGAACGGCAACGCCGACTGGCGCGACCGATTGCCAAAACTCTACGCCGCCGCCCGCTCGTCCGCCACCAAGCTCACCCTCGTTCTCACCGGCGGCTGTGCCGGGAATGCGGATGGCCTCGTCGCTATGGAAGCCAAGAACATTCCCGACGAGAACGTTATCTGGACCTTCCATTCCTACCAGCCCTTCCTCCTCACCCATCAGGGCGCGATGTGGGCCGGCGACTTCATCCGCTATGTCACCGGCCTCCCCTACCCGCTCGACGCGTCCACGGCAGAAACGCGCGACACCATCCGCAAGCGCATCGAAAACGAAGCCCCTCTTCATCGCCGCGCGGGCATGCTCGCTTATCTCGACGAGCAGCTGGCCGAACTGGACACGCCCGAAAAGCTCGACGCCGTGATCCAGCGCCCCTTCGACCAGGTGGCGGACTGGGCCAAACGCAATCGCGTGGCGCCCGATCGGATCCTGCTCGGCGAGTTCGGCATGATCCGACAGGAATACCAGAACCCCTTCATCATGCCCGCCGCCAGCCGCGCCACATATGCGAAAGACGTGATTGCGGCCGCGGAAAAGCATGATTTCGCCTGGGCCATATGGGGTTATGGCGGCGCCTTCGGCATAGTGGAAAGCTTTGGTGGCGAGGCCGCCGAGCCTGATGTTCTTCAGGTCATTCGCACTTTAGCAAAGTAAAACCCCTTCAAATCCGGTTCGGATCATCATAGGAATTCAGCAACGTCGCCACACGCGGACCGACGGGAGAGGGAATGCATATTCTAGTCGGCCTTGTCGGCCTGTTACTTGCCGTTGGTTACTGGTGGTATCGGATCCAGCACGCGCGCAAAGCCGGCAAGGAGATGACGACGGCGCTTTCCACCACGGCCAAGCGTTTGCGCGCTGATCATCAAGCCCATCTCGGCTCCGTCGCCCCCATGCTGCAGGTCGATGACACCGTCACGATCGCCGCCACGCTGATCCTTTCCATCGTCTGCGAAGGCAAGGACGTGCCGCAACGCGTCGAGTACCGGCTTGAAGAAGCGCTCTCCGAGGTTGCCGGTCCTGACCAGATCGAAACCGGCATGCGCGAGGCCAAGCGGCTTCAGCGCAAGACCACGCGCGTCATGGACGTGATCCAGATCCTCGGCGCAACTTTGAGCGAACGCCTCACGGTCGCCGAGCGGCTGCGCTTTGTCGACATGGTGCAGAACGTCTTTTCCGCCAGCCCGCATCGGCCGGCCCACACCGCCAACCGGATCGTCGCGTTGCGCGAAGCACTCGGCCTCACAGAAGCCCAGCCCTGAGGCGCCATTCCCCACCACCAACAGCTTACCGCAGAGGACTTCGATGCATATTCTGATCGCGATCGTTGGTATCGTCGCCGCAGCCGCGTTCTGGTGGTACCGCATTCAATATATGGGCAAGGCCGCCGGCGAAGTGGCGGATGCGATCGGCCATGTGCGCGGCAATATCCGGCGCAACGCCATGCGGAAGAAGTCCGCGATTTCTCCGGTCACGGCCATCGATGATCCGGTGGTCGCGGCCGCCACCGTCATCCTCGCCATCGCCGCCGAAGACGCCCTGATCTCCGATGAGCTGGAAGAACGGTTGCGCCTCGAAATCGCGACCATCGCCGGATCCGACCGCCAGGTCGACGAGGCCGTGGTTTACGCGAAGTGGGCCACCAACCAGGTCGCCGACGTGCCGATCGTGATCGACAAGGCCGCAGCGCTCCTCAAGGACAAGCTCAGCGAGCATGAAAAGGAACAGCTGATCGGCATGGTCCAGAGCGTCACCCTGCGCGAGGATCGGCATCACATGTTCGATCGCCGCATCGAACTCCTGCGCCGCAAGCTCGGTTTGATCGTGCGCGACTGATCAGTCTTCCTCCTGGAAGAGCGCGATCTGCTGTTGTGCAAGATCGCGCGGCGCTTCCAGCCCGAGATGCTTCCAGGCATTGGCCGTCAACACGCGCCCGCGCGGGGTGCGCTGGATGAAGCCCTGCTGGATCAGGAAGGGCTCGATGATGTCCTCGATCGCATCGCGCGGCTCGAACAGTCCCGCCGCGATCGTCTCGATCCCCACCGGCCCACCGCCGAAATTGTTGGCGATCATCGTAAGGTAACGCCGGTCAAGCTGGTCCAGGCCGAGCGAATCCACATCGAGCCGCGACAGGGCGGCGTCGGCAATCTGCCGCGTGACCTTCTCCGCCTTCGCGACATCCGCGAAGTCGCGCACGCGGCGCAGCAGACGGCCGGCAATGCGCGGCGTTCCCCGTGCGCGGCGTGCAATTTCCAGCGCGCCGGCATCATCGATCGGCAGGCCCATCAGCCGCGCACCGCGCCGCACGATCAGTTCCAGCTCATCCACCGTGTAAAAATTGAGCCGCACCGGAATGCCGAACCGATCGCGTAATGGCGTCGTCAGCAGCCCAAGCCGCGTGGTCGCGGCCACCAGCGTGAACTTTGCCAGGTCGATCTTCACCGAGCGCGCGGCCGGCCCTTCGCCGATGATGAGATCGAGCTGGAAATCCTCCATCGCCGGATAAAGGATTTCCTCCACCGCCGGGCTGAGGCGATGGATCTCGTCGATAAACAACACGTCGCGATCTTCGAGATTGGTCAGCAGTGCCGCAAGATCACCCGCCTTGGCGATAACCGGCCCGGAGGTCGAGCGGAAATTGACGCCCAGTTCGCGCGCCATGATCTGCGCCAGCGTGGTTTTGCCGAGACCGGGCGGTCCCACGAATAGCACATGGTCCAGCGCCTCGCCGCGACCCCGCGCGGCCTCGATGAAGACCTTGAGGTTGGCACGCGCGGCAGCCTGGCCGACGAAATCGTCCAGCACTTGCGGCCGCAAGGAGGCATCAACATCCTCGCTGCGCTTTTCGGGCGTGATCAAACGCGGTGCGTCGCTCATAAAACCAAACTCAACGCGCCAGTTCCTTCAAGCCGAGCCGGATCAGCTTGGCCGAATCCGCACCCTCGCCCGCTTCCTTCAAGGCCGCCGCAACCGCATTGGCCGCGATGTCGCGGGAATAGCCGAGATTGGTCAGCGCCGAAACGGCATCGGCAACGGGTGTGGGCGCCACGCCCTCGCCCAGTTCCTGCTTCAGCCCGATCGTACCGGTGGCTTCGCCCGCAAAGGCTGGAGCCTTGGTCTTCAACTCGGTCACGATCCGCTCGGCCACCTTCTTGCCGACACCCGGCGCGCGCGACACCATGGTGATGTCCCGCAGTGCAATGGCATTGGCGAGTTCGGACGTCGTCAGCGTCGAAAGCACGGCCAGCGCCACCTTCGCACCCACGCTTTGCACCGATTGCAGCAGCCGGAACCATTCGCGCTCGAGATGGGTGCGGAAGCCGTAAAGCCGGATCATGTCCTCGCGCACATAGGTCTCGATAAACAGCGAAACCGCTTCACCTGGCCCGGGCAAGGCGCCCAGCGTGCGTGCCGAACAGAAAGCGACATAACCGACACCGCCGACATCGATGACGCAATGATCCTCGCCGATCTCGTCCAGGAGGCCCTTGAGCTTACCGATCATGGATGCGTGTCCGGTGCAATGAGGTCGAGGTCGGGGAAATAGGTGCGGTAGCGCCGTGCATCACATGTCAGAAGCCGGTGGCCGGCAACAAGCGCGTGGGCGCCGATAAGAAAGTCCGGCAATGTCTTTTCCCGAGTTCCGCCACGCGCTTTGTAGGTTCGGTGTGCAAGACCTGCAGAATAGGCCGCTTCAAACGGGAAGTCCTCCCGCTTCGGCTTCAGCCATTGCAGCTTTCTCCAAAGCTGCTCTTCGCTGATGCCCGGCGTCGCAAACTCCGCCCACACGATTGCGCTCAAAACGATCGGCCCATCTCGCATGGCTTGTTCCAGCAAATCAGCGGACGAAGCCTGGATCTGCCCGCTCCCAAAGAGATCGATCAGGATATTGGTATCAATAAGGGTCGAGGTCTTCATAGGGTCCGCGCAACCAATCCACGAAGTCCTTGCCGTCCATCCCGTTCGTGTCGATCGTCCCGCGCACGGACTGGAACCATTGCTGGAACTCACGGGCTTGCACGTCGGGGTTTGCACGCTCGGTCTGTCTCACCAGACGCACCCCATCTTGATCCTCGACGAACTCGACCTCGCTGCCCTCCTCGATCCCCAAACGATCGCGGATCGGCTTCGGGATCGTCACCTGGCCCTTTGATGTCACACGCATGGTAATACCTCGCCGGTATTACCTACCCCCTCGACCAGAACAAGTCAAGAACATCTAAGAAGCAGCAGCCAGCGGAATGCGCCGCGTCACCACCCGATGGTGCGCATGGCAGATGGCGATCGCAAGCGCGTCGGCGGAATCCGCGCCATTGTAAACGGCCTTCGGCATCAGCACCTTCACCATCATCTGGATCTGCTTCTTGTCGCCGTGACCGACGCCGATCACCGCCTTCTTCACGGCGTTGGGCGTATATTCCGCAACTGCTAAACCCGCCCGTGCCGGAACCAGCAAGGCAATGCCACGTGCCTGGCCGAGCTTCAAGGTGGAGGTCGGGTTGACGTTGACGAACGTATGCTCGACCGCCGCTTCTTCCGGCGAAAACTGCTGGAGAATTGCAGCCAGCCCGTCATGCAGCTGGCACAAGCGCTCGGCCAGGCTGCAGGTGTCGTCGGACTGGATCGTGCCAGCCGCGATGAAGCGTAGACTGTTGCCGGCGCTTTCGATCACGCCCCAGCCTGTACGGCGGAGGCCGGGATCGATGCCGATGATGCGAATCGCTGTTGCCATGGCAGAAGCCATAGCACGTTCGCATTGTGTTCCGGGTTAACGCTTAGTGGGCGAACGCCGTTTTCAGAAGAAGGATCTGCTCGGATACCGGATTGTCGTTGGCGCGCGCAGCCAGGCTGGGATGACCCAAACCGTAGATCTCGTCATCCATGCGCCGCACCCGGGTTTGCAGGGACAGCGAGCGTTCCACCAGATCGCGGAAGGAGCGCGGCAGGTCGGCAAACAAGGGCGCTTCGTTGCAGGCCGATGCCGTATCCAGCCGCACCTTGGCCTTTTCGGCCGAAACCTGGTCGCGCGTCATCTCGCCGGAATTGGCGGCGCGCTGCAAAAGCAGCCAGGATGCGATCTGCATCAGGCGCGTCGTGAGCCGCATGGATTCGGCGGCGTAGAGCATGGAGACGTCGCGGTTGAGCACCTTGGCTTCAACCCGCCCCGGACCATCGAGGTAAGCGGCAGCCTGTTCAACCAGGCCCATGCCCTCGTCATAGATCATCTGAAACAAAGGTGAGAGTATGCGCCGCTCCGCCAGGTTGACGGGAACGTTCCGTTCCGCTTCGCTCATCAAGGACTCCTGGGACTCACACACTCGCGCAATCGACGCCACAGCGGACTATTGGTTCCACCACGTCGTGCGAATGGAGAGTGCAATCCTCTCCACTGCAAAGCAAGCACATGTTTAACAGAAGGTTAACGGCGGGATTGGGGCCGCAGCAGACGAGACGTCCTTTGTGCACAGCCCACGCCAAAAAAAAGAGCCGCGGGAAAGCGGCTCTCAGGAGTTAACAGGGAGGCGTCAAACAAAGTGGCTGCACCACTCGGTCAAATCCAGGATCGCTGGATGCCCACAGTAAGCACCTGTAAACCTTAATGAAGCGTTAAGAAGTCCCACTCTGTTCAAGACGCACCGGCTGCGCTAGGCGTGCCCCACTCGCACCATGATCTCCTGAGATAGCCAATCCATGTCCAGAACCGCTTTGCCCGATCGCTGCCGCCTTGTTCTGATTGCGCCTGTTGAAGGCGAGATCGGCGACTGCACGGCCAAGGTAAAAAGCGCACTGTCGGGCGGCGATGTCGCGTCGCTCATCATTCCCGTCGGCAGCCGCGATGAAGCCAGCCTGCAGAAGCTTGGCGAAGCGCTTCTTCCGCTGGCGCAGGAAAAAGGCGTCGCGGTGATGATCGAGAACGACACCCGCATCGCCGGCCGCATCAAGGCCGATGGCGTGCATCTGGAAACCAATCCCGCCGATCTCGCCGAACAGATCGAGCATCTCGACGGCCGTCTGATGGTGGGCGCCGGCGGCATCAAGACGCGCGATGAAGCGCTGGATCTCGGTGAAGCCCAGCCGGATTACGTGTTTTTCGGCCGCTTCGGCTACGACAACAAGCCGGAAGCCCACAGCCGCAATCTGAAGCTCACCGAATGGTGGTCGGAGATGATTGCGCTGCCCTGCATCGTGCTCGGCGGCACCGACATCGCATCGGCGCTCGCGGTGGCTGAAACCGGCGCCGATTTCGTGGCTCTATCCGCGGCCGTCTTCGATGGCGCGAATGGCACGCCGGCTGATGCCGTTGCCGCAGTCAACGCGCTGCTCGAACAATCCGCCCCACGCTTCACCGAATAGATCCGGTTCGAACCCGATGTCGCACGCGTTTCGCATCCTGCTTCTGTTTCTTGCCTGCCTCACCGCTTTGCCGGCGGCGGCACAAGGACCGGATGGCGACCGTCCCGGTGCGCCGAAGGTGGAAGAGGCGCTACCTCGGCGCTTCGGCCAGCGGGCGC
The DNA here is from genome assembly GCF_032053605.1 of Tianweitania sp. NCBI lineage: Bacteria > Pseudomonadati > Pseudomonadota > Alphaproteobacteria > Hyphomicrobiales > Phyllobacteriaceae > Tianweitania > Tianweitania sp. Next base: position 409 of record NZ_DAMBUH010000120.1, on the reverse strand, counting down.
CCGATGAAGCCTTCGGCGCCTATCAGCGCGGCCTTTATGTCACCGCCCGCAATCTCGCCGAACCGCGCGCCGAGCTTGGCGATTCCGCGGCGCAGGTGCTGATCGCGGAGATTTACTCGCGCGGCCTCGGCGTCAAGCGCGACGAGGCGGAAGCCGCCAAATGGTACAGCCGTGCCGCCGAGCGTGGTGTGTCGGAAGCGCAGTTTCAATATGCCATGATGCTGCTCGACGGCCGCGGTGTGAAGCGCGACAACAAGCAGGCCTTCGCCCTGATGGAAGAAGCCGCCAATGCCGGCAATCGTCTCGCCCAGTTTAACTTCGCGCAGATGGTGCTGTCCGGAGAGGGTGAGCCGACACCGGAGGCGCTGACGCGCGCGGTCGGTTATTTCGAGAAGGCCGCTGACCAGAA
>NZ_DAMBUH010000119.1:0-10028 GCF_032053605.1 Tianweitania sp. | reverse complement strand
AGGGTGGCACCGCTCCGGCAGCGCCGGCTACGACGACGCCCTGATCGCGACAGAGCGCGGCAGGCTTCCATGCGCCGCGTCACGCGATTGTCATACACCATCCATGAAAAAGCCGGGTTCGCCCCGGCTTTTTCTGTTTCGGCTCAGGCTTTCGCCGTGCCACCTTGTTTTGCCGGTTTGCTTCTCGCTAAATCCGCATCTGTTCTGATCCTGAGGTGACGATGTCCCATCGCTTGCGCAGCAGCCTTGTTCGAACTGCCGGAGCCGCGGCCTTGATCTGGCTGGCCGCCGCCCAGCCGATGGCTGCACAGGAATGGCGCACGAGTTCGTCGCTGATCGAGAGCGAGAAAACCGACGCGCTGTTTGAGCGCTATTCCTATGTCAATCCGGATGCGCCGAAGGGCGGCACGCTGAACTCCGTGGTTGCTGGCACTTTCGACAGCTTCAACCCGTTCATCGTTCGCGGCACGGCCGTTGCGGGGCTTTCCGATTTTGGCGGCATCCTATGGGAAACACTGTTCCAGCAGTCGCTCGAACAGCCAGGCACAAGCCAGCCGCTGCTTGCGGACGCGATGAAGCACCCGGACGATTTTTCCTCCGCTACCTATCGGCTGAACCCGAAGGCGCGTTGGCACGACGGCAAGCCTGTCACCACCGAGGATGTGGTGTGGTCGTTCAACGTGCTGAAGAAGAACAGCCCGCTCTACAATCGCTATTACGCCAATGTCACGGAAGCCGTGGCGCTCAACGATCGCGAGATCGAATTCCGCTTCGACCAGAAAGGCAATCGCGAACTGCCGCATATTCTTGGCGATCTGGCCGTGCTGCCGAAGCATTGGTGGGAAGGCACGGATGCACAGGGTCGTAAGCGCGATATCACCCAGCCAACGCTTGAAGCCCCGCTGGGCTCAGGTCCTTACAAGATCGGACCGTTCCGACCAGGCGCGGAAATTACCTGGACGCGTGTCGAGGATTATTGGGGCGCCGATGTCGGTGTGAATGTCGGGCGTAACAATTTCGACCGGCGCAAGTATGTCTACATCCAGGACGACAACGCCGCCTGGCTTGCCTTCACCAAGGGTGGCATGCAGGATATTCGCATGGAAAACAGCTCGCGGCGCTGGTCGACCGAGTATAATTTTCCGGCAGTCGAAGCTGGCGACGTTGTGAAGGCGGAGTATCCATCTACTGCCCGCATCAACATGCAGGGTTTCGCTCTCAACCTGCGCCGGCCTCAGTTCCAGAACCGTGATATCAGGCACGCCTTGACGCTCGCCTACGATTTCGAAACGCAGAACCGTCAGGCGTTTTTTGGGTTGAACACCAGAACGTCCAGCTTCTTCCCGGGTGGCGGACTCGCGTCCAGCGGCGTGCCGGAAGGCCGTGAGTTGGCAATTCTGGAACCATATCGGGATCAACTGCCGCCTGAACTCTTCACCGAGCCGTTCAAGCTCCCGGTGTTCGACACGCCGCAATCCGAACGCACGCATTTGCGCGAAGCAGTTCAGCTCATGCGCAAAGCCGGTTGGGAGATTAAAGGTGGTAAGCTTCTGAACGCTCAGGGCGAGCAGATGAAGATCGAGTTTCTCGGCAGCGGTCCAACCGACGAGATCATCGCGGGTCCCTTCCTCCAAAATCTTCGCAAGATCGGCATCGACGCTTCGCTTCGCGTGGTTGACGCAAGCCAGTATGTGAACCGGACCCGCGCTTTCGAGTTCGACATGATCACGGAGGTGCTGGCGCAGACTGAATCGCCAGGTAACGAGCAGCGCGATTTTTGGAGCAGCCAGGCCGCTGATACGCCCGGCTCGCGCAACACGATGGGTATCAAGAACCCGGTCATCGATGCCCTCATCGATAAAGTCATCTTCTCAACCGATCGCGACGACCTGACGGCAGCCACCAAGGCGCTCGATCGCGTTCTCCTGTGGAACTATTATGTCGTGCCCCAATATCACCGCCCCAATATGTGGGTCGCCTATTGGAACAAGTTCGGCATCCCGGAAAAGCAGTCTGAGTATATGGGCGTGGATGCGGACTCCTGGTGGATCGATCCGGCCAAGGAACAGGCTCTTGCGGCCAAATACCGGAGCGTGAATTGAGGTTTGGTCCTCCCCTTCCGCGGCGCTCTTTCCTGGCACTGGCCGGGGCGGCCGCGCTCGCGCCCGTAATGGGTCGGGTTGCGTTTGCGGCCACACCGACCGACACGCCGCTGCATGGATTGTCGGCTTTTGGCGATCTGAAATATCCGCCGGAGGCCACGCAGCTTGATTATGCGTCGCCGGAGGCGCCAAACGGGGGCACGTTCAACTTCACGCCCTCGTCCTGGTACTTCAACCAGAACACGCAGACCTTCAACACGCTGAACAGCTTCATTTTGCGCGGCGACGCGCCGCCGCGCATGGAGCTTTGCTTCGATTCCCTCATGGGACCGGCGCTGGATGAGCCGGACACCCTGTACGGCCTCGTTGCCGAAAGCGTTTCCATTGCGGCTGACCGCAACAGCTGGGTGTTCAAGCTGCGGTCGCAAGCGCGCTTCCATGATGGCGCGCCGATCACGCCCGAAGATGTGGCGGCGAGCTACATGCTGCTCAAGGATCAAGGGCATCCCGACCTCGCCTTGCCGCTAGTCGATTTGCGTGCGGCAGAAGTTCTCTCGTCCGATACGGTGCGGCTCGTGTTTGACGGCAACCAGTCGCCGCGCGCGATCCTGGCCGTTGCCACCTTCCCCATCCTGTCGCGCGCCAATATCGAAGACCGCAACGGCTTCGATGGCGATGCGATGACCGCGCTTCTGGGGTCGGGTCCCTACAAGGTCGGCCTCGTGCAGGCCGGTCAGACGATCGAGTATGAGCGCGTGCCTGACTATTGGGGTCGCGATCTGCTGTTGAACAAGGGGCTGCACCACTTCGACCGGATCCGCATCGAGTTTTACCGCGAACGGCAGGCAGAGTTCGAGGCGTTCAAGAAGGGCGAGATCCTGTTCCGCGAGGAATATACGAGCCGCGTTTGGGCGACCGGCTATGATTTTCCGGCGATCAACCAAGGCCGCGTCGTGAAGCGGGAGTTCCCAGCGGAAAAGCGGCCGTCAATGCAGGCCTGGGCCGTGAACCAGCGCCGCAACCGCTTCAAGGATGCGCGCGTGCGCGAGGCGATCGGGCTCTGCTTCGACTTCGAGTGGACCAACCGCAACCTGTTTTACGACGCCTATAGTCGTTCGGATTCCTTGTTCGAACGCTCCGAGTTCGGCGCGGATGGTCCTCCGCAGGGGGATGAACTCGCGCTGCTGGAACTGCTGCGCAGCCAGCTTCCGCCGACCGTTTTCGGCGAACCGATCATGCAGCCGCGTTCCAACGGTTCGGGTCGCGACCGCGCATTGTTGTCGCGCGCGCAAAGCCTGCTGGGAGATGCCGGGTTCGAGCGGCGGGACGGCTTTTTTCATGCCCGCGAAGGCGAGCGCCTGACGCTGGAGATGCTGGTCAATGATGACGGCCTGGCGCGGCGCGATGCGCCCTTCGTCGAGAACATGCGCGCGATCGGCATCGATGCATCCGTGCGGCTGGTCGATCCCGCGCAATACCAGGCGCGGCAAGCGAGCTTCGACTTCGATATGATCAGCGTTGCCGCCAGCTTCACCGCCACGCCGACGCGCGACGAAATGGAAACCTTCTTCCATTCGAAGACCGCCAACAGGGAAGGTTCGCGCAATCTGCCGGGGATTGCCGATCCGGCGGTGGATGCGCTGGTCGATGCCGTGGGCCGTGCGGAAACTCGCGAGATGCTGGTGGTGGCGATGCGGGCGCTCGACAGGGTCTTGCGCGCGCGGCGCGATTGGATTCCACAGTATTACCTGGCGAATCATCGGGCGAGCTTCTGGGACATGTTCGGCTTCAAGGAGCCGAAGCCCGATTACGGCTTCCCCGTGGAACGCTTGTGGTGGGTCGACGCGGCGAAGGCCAAGGCGATCGGCAAGGCGTGACAGGATCGGTGTTGAAGCACACTCCAGTTGATTTCAGGATGGTGATCTAGTGGGCGCTTACATCCTGCGCCGATTGCTGCTGATGGTTCCAACCATCTTCGGCATCATGGCCGTGTCCTTCCTGGTGATCCAGTTCGCGCCCGGCGGTCCGGTCGAGCAAGTCATCGCCAAGCTGTCCGGCCAGGGCAGCGACATGCTGTCTGGCGGTGGCGGCGATAATGGCCAGGCTGGCGGCGGGGGCGAGAGTTCGCAATATCGCGGTGCGCAGGGGCTCGACCCCGCTTTCATCAAGCAGCTGGAAGCCCAGTTCGGCTTCGATCAGCCGTGGTACACCCGCTTCTTCGGCATGCTGGGCAGCTACCTGCGGTTCGATTTCGGCGAAAGCTTCTTTCGCGATATTTCCGTGCTCGACCTGATCATCGAGAAGATGCCTGTGTCGATCTCGCTCGGGCTCTGGATCACGCTGATTTCCTATCTGATCTCCATTCCGCTGGGGATCCGCAAGGCGGTCAAAGACGGGTCGAGCTTTGACGTCTGGACCTCCGGCATCGTCATCATCGGCTATGCCATTCCCGGCTTTTTGTTCGCGATCCTGCTGATGGTGTTGTTTGCCGGTGGATCGTTTTTCGACTGGTTCCCGCTCCGCGGCCTGACCTCTGAAAACTGGTCGCAGTTGTCGTGGCCGATGAAGATCATCGACTACTTCTGGCATCTGGCGCTGCCGTTGACGGCGATGGTGCTGTCCGCCTTCGCCACCACGACGCTGCTCACCAAGAACTCGTTTCTGGAAGAAATCCGCAAGCAGTATGTGGTCACGGCGCGCGCGAAGGGCCTGTCCGAGCGACAGGTGCTTTATGGTCATGTGTTTCGCAATGCGATGCTGATCGTGATTGCGGGCTTCCCCGGCGCCTTCATCTCGGCCTTCTTCACGGGGTCGCTGCTGATCGAGAACATCTTCTCGCTCGATGGGCTTGGCCTGCTTGGATATCGCTCGGTGATCGACCGCGATTATCCCGTGGTGTTCGCCACGCTCTTCATCTTCTCGCTGGTGGGGCTGCTGGTCGGCCTGCTTTCGGATCTTCTTTACACCTGGATCGATCCGCGCATCGACTTCGAGAGCCGGGACGTTTGATGTCGGAAATCCAGCTCAAGGCCGAAGTGGAACAGGTGCGCGAACGCGTATCGCGCCCGTGGCTGTCGCCGTTGAACGCCCGGCGGTGGGAAAGTTTCAAGGCAAACCGGCGTGGATACTGGTCGCTCTGGATCTTCCTGGTCCTGTTCGTTCTGTCGCTCGGCGCCGAATTCATCGCCAATGACCGCCCCATCCTCGCCTCCTACAAGGGCGAAATCCTGGTGCCGGTGCTGGTGGACTATCCGGAAGAGAAGTTCGGCGGCTTTTACGCCGTAACGGACTACCGAGACCCGACCATCAGCGACGAGATTGAGGCCAATGGCTGGGTGCTGTGGCCGCCGATCCGCTATTCCTACAACACCGTCAACAACGACATTCCGGCGGCGGCGCCTGCCAAGCCCTCCTGGATGTATTCTAAGGAAGAGCGCTGCTCGCGCTATCCGCTGGGCGTGGACGATCCGAACTGCACGCTGGGCAACTGGAACTGGCTGGGCACGGATGATTCCGCGCGCGACGTGCTGTCACGCGTGATCTACGGCTTCCGCATTTCGGTGCTGTTTGGTCTGGTGCTAACCTTGGCATCGGCGGTGATCGGTGTTTCGGCTGGTGCCGTGCAGGGGTATTTCGGCGGCTGGACCGACCTGCTGCTGCAGCGTTTCATCGAGATCTGGTCGTCCATTCCGGTGCTCTACCTCATCCTGATCATCGCGGCCGTGCTGCCGCCGGGCTTCTTCATCCTGCTCGGCATCATGCTGCTGTTTTCCTGGGTGGCCTTTGTGGGCGTGGTGCGCGCGGAGTTCCTGCGGGCGCGCAACTTCGAATATGTGAATGCCGCACGCGCGCTCGGCGTCGGCAATCGCACGATCATGACGCGGCATCTCCTGCCCAACGCCATGGTCGCGACGCTGACCTTCCTGCCGTTCATCCTCAACAGCTCGATCACGACGCTGACTTCGCTCGACTTCCTCGGCCTTGGCCTGCCGCCCGGCTCGCCGTCGCTGGGGGAATTGCTGCGTCAGGGCCAGCGCAACCTCAATGCGCCGTGGCTCGGCATTTCGGGCTTCCTCGTGCTGTCCATCATGCTGTCGCTGCTCATCTTCATCGGCGAGGCCACGCGCGATGCCTTTGATCCGCGCAAGACGTTCCGGTGAGAAACGTGACCCAGCCGCTTCTTTCCGTTCGCGATCTGTCGGTTGCCTTCACCCAAGGCGGGCGCGAAAGCCTTGCCGTGGATCACGTGTCCTTCGACATCGCCAAGGGCGAGACCGTCGCGCTGGTTGGCGAGTCCGGGTCGGGCAAGTCGGTATCGGCGCTTTCGGTGCTGAAGCTGCTGCCCTACCCGCCAGCCAGTCATCCGAGCGGGCAGATCCTGTTCGATGGCGTTGATTTGCTGTCGGCCGATGAAGCCGCCTTGCGCAAGGTACGCGGCAACGACGTCACCATGATCTTCCAGGAGCCGATGACGTCGCTCAATCCGCTGCATACGATCGAGCAGCAGGTCGGCGAAGTGCTCAAGCTGCATCAGGGCATGCGCGATGCGCAGGCGCGGGCACGCACGCTGGAGTTGCTGAACGAAGTCGGCATTCGCGAGCCGGAAAAGCGGCTGTCCGCCTATCCGCATCAGTTGTCGGGCGGGCAGCGGCAGCGCGTGATGATCGCGATGGCGCTGGCGAACCGGCCGAAGCTGCTGATCGCCGACGAGCCGACCACCGCGCTCGACGTCACCGTGCAGGCGCAAATCCTCAAGCTGCTTGGCGAACTCAAGGCGACGCATGGCATGTCCATGCTGTTCATCACGCATGATCTCGGCATTGTCCGGCGCATCGCCGATCGGGTTTGCGTGATGACCAAGGGCCGGATCGTGGAAGAAGGGCCGACGAAGGAGATCTTCGCCAACCCGCAGCACGAGTACACGCGCCATCTGCTGGCGGCCGAACCAAAGGGCGCGCCGCCGCCGGTTGATCCCGCGGCCAAGACGGTAATGTCGGGGAAAGACATCAAGGTCCATTTCCCGATCAAGCAGGGCTTCTTCCGCAAGACCGTCGATTATGTGCGCGCGGTGGACGGCATCGATGTCACGGTGAAGGCCGGACAGACGCTGGGCGTCGTGGGCGAATCCGGTTCGGGCAAGACGACGCTCGGCCTGGCGCTGGCGCGCATGATCTCGTCCAAGGGCGACATTCGCTTCGAAGACAGGGCGATCGACGGCCTGTCGTTCAAGGAGATGCGGCCGCTGCGCAACGAGTTGCAGATCGTGTTCCAGGACCCGTTCGGCTCTCTCAGTCCGCGCATGTCGGTTGGCGAGATCATCCAGGAAGGGCTTAAGATCCATGCCCGCGATCTGTCGGCAGATGAGCGCGATGATCGTGTTGTCGATGTGCTGCGCGAGGTCGGGCTCGATCCGGCGACCCGATTCCGTTATCCGCACGAGTTTTCCGGCGGCCAGCGCCAGCGCATCGCGATTGCACGCGCCATGGTGCTGAAGCCGCGCTTCGTGATGTTGGACGAGCCGACCTCGGCGCTCGACATGAGCGTGCAGGCGCAGGTCGTGGATTTGCTGCGCGATCTCCAGAAGAAGCACGACCTCGCCTACCTCTTCATCAGCCACGATCTGAAGGTCGTGCGCGCCCTGGCCAACGAAGTGATCGTGATGCGCAACGGCCAGGTGGTGGAGCACGGGCCGTCGACGCAGATCTTCAACAATCCGCAGACCGATTACACCAAGGCGCTGATCGCGGCCGCCTTCAAGATCGAAACGGCCACCGAGAGTGCCGTCAGCCAGTAACGGAACACTCCGCATGACCGAAAGAACGCGCGGCAAGGTGCTGCTGACCTCCAAGAGCGGCGTCAACCCACTTTGGGCAGAGTTGCTCAGCGAGGACGGCCGCGAAGTCCTGATGGAGCCAGATGGCTCGGAAGATCCGAGCATCCATTACGCGGTTGCATGGAAACAGCCGCATGGCGTTCTCGGGCGCTTGCCGAACCTCAAAGCGATCTTCTCGCTCGGCGCCGGCGTCGATCACGTCCTAAGCGATCCAACCTTGCCTGACGTCCCGATCGTGCGCGTGGTGTCCGAGAACCTCGGGCAGCACATGGCAGAATATGTGACGTGGCGCGTGCTCGATCATCACCGCCGCGGCACTTACTACCGGCAGCGGCAGGCGGCACGCGACTGGAACGAACTGACGCAGCCGACATCAGCGGAAACAACCGTCGGCTTCATGGGGATCGGCGAGCTGGGACGCACAGCCGCCCGTGCCGTCGGTGCGCTTGGCTTCAAGCTCAACGGTTGGAGTCGGCGCCCTGCCGATGTGGCTGACATGACCACCTATGCCGGCGCCGACGGCTTGCCGGACTTCCTGGCGAACACGGACATTCTGGTCGTGCTGCTGCCGCTGACCGACGCCACACGCGGCATCATCACCTATGATCTCCTGCGCCAGTTAAGGCGCGACAATGCGATCGGCGGTGCGGTGCTGATCAATGCCGGCCGTGGCGGTCTGCAGCGTGAAGCCGATATTTTGCGCGCGTTGGAAGACGGTTCGCTCGGTGAAGCCAGCCTAGACGTGTTCGAGACCGAGCCGCTACAGGAAGCCTCGCCGCTGTGGCAGCATCCGAAGGTATTCGTCACCCCGCATGCGGCAGCGCCGTCCGATCCGCGCGCCATCACCATGCCGATGCTCAAGCAGATGGACGCCTATGACCGAGGCGAACCGTTGCGGGACTTGGTGGATCGCGCGGCGGGGTACTAAAGCGCCTCACCCGAAAACATGAAAAAGCCCGGTCACCGACCGGGCTTTTCCTTTTGGCCTGAAGGCCAGTTACTTCGCGCTGGCGCTCGCGGGAGCCACAAGCGCCGTGATGCGGCGGATGGCGACGCGGCGGTTTTCCTGCTCGGCACCATCTGTCTTGATCTTCAGATAGCGCTCACCGTAGCCCTGTGTGGTCAGGTTCTCCGGCGGGATATCGAAGTAGCGCGACAGTGCATCGGCGACGGCTTCCGCGCGGCGATCCGACAGAACCAGGTTGGACTGGTCGCTGCCAACCGCATCCGTGTGGCCTTCGATCAGGAAGGTCTCGGCCGGGTTGCGCTTCAAGAGCTTCTGCATGCCCTGTGCCACGCCTTCGAGGCGATCGACCTGGCTTTCGGCGACTTCAGCCGAACCGGTTGCGAAGGTGATCGTATCAAGATCGACGCGACGCACTGTGTCACGAACGCGGGCCGAACGCTTGACTTCTTCAACCGAGTAGAGACGCTCGATGCGCTCAACCGGCGGCTGGTCGAGGAAGTCGTAGTAGCGCTCCGGCTCGTCATCCACCGTACCCGCGTCGAGAATGTAATCGCGCGCAGGAATGGTGAGAACGAGCGGCGGCAAGTCCTCGCCGGGATCGCGCCATTCGCGGCCACGGTCGCGGTCGTACTCATCCTCATCCACATAGGACAGCACGTATTCGCGGTTGTCCGGCGTGATGCGCGAACGACGAACCACATCGCCATAGGCGTTGCGGATGGTCACGACCTGCGTGCCGTCCTGGCGCACGATGGTTTCGCGGGTCCGGCCACGCGGCAGTTCCTCGTAATAGGTATCGCGGGAGTCACGTCCCATACGATCGCGGTCCGAGCTTTCCACGAAGTCCTGGCCGCCAAAGTTCAGGATGATGCGGTTGTCGACTTCCTTCACGACGTCGACGTTTTCGCGACGCTCCCAGCGACGCGGCTGATCGCGGTCGACCTCGATGCGCTGGCCGCGCTCTTCACGAGCCGAGCGGATGTCAGTTGGACGCGAACGCTCGCTTTGTGCCGCCGCATCCGAGGTCGGAGGTGGAGCGGCAGGCTGGGCGGGCTGAGCTGGCTGTGCCTGCTGAGGCTGTGCGGCAGGACCTGGCTGAGGAGCGGCACCTGGCTGACCGGCAGGC
>NZ_DAMBUH010000118.1:0-10089 GCF_032053605.1 Tianweitania sp. | reverse complement strand
GCATGACACGCCAGCCAATTATGACCGCCTATCGCCAGGAAGCGCTGGCCTGTGCCGCCATGCTGGTGGATGGACCGAAGCGGCCGCGTGATCTCAGGCCGGCCAATCCCAACGCGCAAAAGATCCTGCACCGCAATGTCTATGGCTGGTTCGTCAGCCCTGAGCGCGGGATCTATGACATCACCGATGCCGGCCGCGCGGCCCTGCTGCGCTGGCCGGTGGAGGTGCCGGGACTTTAGGCGCGCGCGGCCTTCAGGATCGCTTCTGATGCCTTTTCCGCGATCATCATGGTGGGCGCATTGGTGTTGCCGGAGGTGATGGTCGGCATAACCGATGCGTCCACCACGCGTAGGCCTTGGAGGCCGTGGACGCGCAAATCGCCATCTACGACCGCCATCGAATCCGATCCCATCTTCGCCGTGCCGACCGGATGGAAGATCGTGGTGCCGAGCCGTTGCGCGGCTTTCAGGAGATCGTCGTCGCTGACCGCCTCCGGTCCCGGCTTCAACTCCCTCGGTGTGTAGGGAGCCATGGCCTTGGTCTCGAACAAGCGGCGCGCATAGCGCAGCGATTCCACCGCCACCATCTCGTCTTCCGGCGTCGCCAGATAGTTCGGCGCGATCTTCGGCGTTTGGGTCGGGTCCTTCGAGCGCAGCGTCACCGAGCCACGGCTGGTCGGGCGCAGATTGCAGACCGAAGCGGTGACGCCGGGAAAATCATGCAGCCGCTCGCCGAGCTTTTCGGTGGAAAGCGGCTGGACGTGGAACTCGATGTTGGGGGTCGCATAGCGCTCATTACTTTTGGCGAAGATGCCGAGCTGGCTCGGCGCCATTGTGAGCGGCCCGGTGCGGCGCAGCGCGAATTCCAGCCCCATCCGCACGCGGCCGAACAGTGAGTTGGCGAACTGGTTCAGCGTGGGAATGCCGGTGACGCCATAGACGGCACGTATCTGCAGATGGTCCTGCAGGTTGCGGCCGACGCCCGGCAGGTGACGCACAACATCGATCCCGTGTTCGCCCAGCGTCTCGCCATCCCCGATGCCTGACAGTTGCAGCAGATGCGGCGAGCCGATCGCGCCGGCGCTCAGGATCACCTCACGCGCGGCCAGCGCTTGCATTTCCTGGCCATTCACGCGGTAGGCGATGCCAGTGGCGCGGCCGTCCTTCACCGTCACCTTTTCGACGGTGGCCTTGGTGGTGATCTTCAGGTTCGGGCGTTTGCGGGCGGGGTTGAGAAAGGCGCGCACGGCGCTCCAGCGCAAACCGCCCTTTTGCGTCACATGGAAATAGCCGACGCCTTCATTATCTCCGGTGTTGAAGTCGTGCGAATGCGGCAGGCCGATCTCCTGCGCGGCATCGCGCACAGCATCTAGTACCGCCCATTTCAGCCGCTGCTTGTCGACGCGCAACTCGCCCTCGGCGCCGTGAAATTCGCTGGCGCCATCATAGAAGCGCTCGAACTTCTTGAAGACCGGCAGCACGTCGGCCCAAGACCAGCCGGTGTTGCCGGCCTGCGCCCAGCCGTCATAATCCTCAGCCTGACCGCGCATATAAATCATGCCATTGATGGACGACGATCCACCCAGGACCTTGCCGCGCGCATAGCCGATCGCCCGGTCGCCCAGGCCCTTCTCAACCTCGGTCTGAAACATCCAGTCGGTGCGTGGATTGCCGATCGTGTAGAGATAGCCGACGGGAATGTGGATCCAATGGTAGAGGTCACGGCCGCCGGCTTCGAGCAAGAGAACGCGGGTGTTGGGATCAGCCGACAGGCGATTGGCCAGCACACAGCCGGCCGAGCCGGCACCCACGATGATATAGTCGAAGCTCTCGGTGTCCCGCGCAGCCGCCATTCCAACCCTCCCGAATACGTCCTCCGGGTGGAATCATGAACCGGCTGGCATCGAACCGCAACGGGTTACGCCGCTGGTTCGGGTTTTTGCAGCGCGCTGTACCAGTCGGCATAAGGTGAGTTCACCGCCATCTTGCGGTTGTAATCGGGCGCTCCATCCGTCCACCAGACCGGCCCGCGTTCGCCCAGCCCGATCTTGGCTAGGTCGACGCGGCCACGCGCTTGCTTTTCGGCGTCCCCATCATGCGAACGGCGCGCCAGGGCTATGTCCCGGCGCGCCGTCATCAACTGCTTGACCAAACCCGCTCGCTCAGCCTCGCCGAGGTCGGGTTTGCTCGTCCGCCAAAGCCTGCCCCGCACCACGAAGTACCGGCCATCAGGTGTAACCGGATACTTCATGGGCAGAACGCTGCCCGCTTATTCAGCAGGTGCGGGAAGGGCAAGCGGCTTGTCGTGCTTAGCTTGGCGTTCGCCATGCGTCTCCTTGTGGGCAAGGAAAGTGTAGAACATCGGCACCACGAAGAGCGTGAACATCGTGCCGATCAGGATGCCGGTGACGATCACCAGACCCATCGCGAAACGCGCTGCGGCACCCGCACCCGACGCGACCAGAAGTGGCGCAATGCCGAGCGCCATGGCGGCCGTGGTCATCAAGATCGGGCGCAAACGAACCTTGGCCGAGGCGATAATGGCGTCGACGCGGTTCAGCCCATGCTCTTCACGCTGCTGGTTGGCGAACTCCACAAGCAAAATTCCGTGCTTGGTGATCAAGCCGATCAGCGTGATCAGACCCACCTGCGTGTAGATGTTCAGCGTTCCCAGACCGAGGTTGAGCGGCAGGATCGCGCCGAAGATCGACAAGGGCACCGACATCATGATGATCAGCGGATCGCGGAAGCTCTCGAACTGAGCCGCGAGCACGAGATAGATCACCACGACAGCCGCGAGGAAGGCGATCAGGATCGTATTGCCCTGCTCGACTTCAAGGCGCGACTGACCGGAATAATCGATGAAGTAGCCGTCCTGCAGGAGGGGACGCGCGATGTTTTCGAGCGTCGACAGACCTTCACCCGTGGTCACGCTCGGCACAGGCAGCGCCGAGATCGTGGCGGAGTTGAGTTGGTTGAACTGCTCGATCGCCGTGGCCGTGACGCCGGTATTGATCGACACGACCGCCGACAGCGGAACCATCTCGCCGGTGGTGCTGCGAACAAAGAATTCGCCCAACCTCTCCGGGTTGTTTCGATATTCCTGCGGCACCTGCATGATGATGTCGTAGCTGTTCGAATCGCGGTCGAACTGCGCGATCGAACCGCCACCAACCATCAGGCCAAGCGTTGCGCCGATCTCGCGAACCGAAATGTTCAGCGCAGCAGCGCGGTCGCGATTGATGGTCACAACAACCTGGTTGGCGTCATACTTCAGCGAGTTTTGCACCACGATGAAGCGGCCGGATTCCTGCGCTTGTTTGCGCACCTGTTCCGCCAGTTCGTAGAGGCGGCTGGACTCACCGGTGGTCTGGAGCACCAGCGAGATCGGAAGACCGCCACCGGCACCTGGCAGCGATGGCGGAGAGAAGACCAGCGCCTCCACACCGGCGACCTTGGAGATGCGGCCCTGGATATCCTGCTGGATTTCGGCTTGAGACCGGTCTCGATCCGCCCAGTCCTTGAAGGCCCAGAGCGCAAAGGCCGAGTTGGTCGCACCACCCATGCCGACAACCGAGAAGTTCGCCCGCAACTCGGGAATATCTTCGGTCAATCCGCGCATCTGGGTTGTGTAGGTATTGGTGTATTCGGCGGTCGCGTAGGGCGGTGCCGTCACCAGCGCGAAGAGAGCGCCCTGATCTTCTTCAGGCGCCAGCTCGCTCGATGTCTTTGTGAACATGAAGCCGGTCAAGCCAACCAGCACGATCACGATCAGCAGCGTGACCGGTCGATATTTCAGCGAACCGCCGACAAGACGTTCGTAGCGATTTTCCAGCCGCGCGAAGGTGCGATCGACGAACTTCTGGAAGCGGCTGTGATTGCCTTTTTTGAGCAGGCGCGCCGACATCATCGGCGTGATCGTCAAGGCGATGATGCCCGAAAGAACCACCGCGCCGGCAAGGGTGAGCGCGAATTCGCGGAACAGCGAACCCGTCAAGCCACCGGTAAAGGCAAGCGGCGCGAACACGGCCGCCAGCGTGATCGTCATGGCGACAATCGGGCCGGTGATCTCGCGCATGCCCTTGAAGGCCGCATCGCGTGGCTCCATCCCCTCTTCGATATGGCGGTGGATGTTTTCCACCACCACGATGGCGTCATCGACCACGAGGCCGATTGCCAGCACCATCGCAAGCAAGGTCAGGAGGTTGATCGAATAGCCCATCGCCAGCAGCACGGCGCAAACGCCGATGAGCGACAGCGGAATGGTGACGATCGGCATCAGTACCGAGCGGAACGAGCCAAGGAATAGAAGGATGACCACGACCACGACGAACACCGCTTCGGCGATCGTCTTGAAAACTTCCTCGATGGACGCGCTGATCTGCTCGGTGGAGTCATACATCATCGTCATCGTCATGCCCTCGGGCAGCGATGCCTGGATGGCCGGCAGTTCCTTGATCACCGCGCTTGCGGTGTCGAGCGGATTGGCAGCCGGCGTCGGGAACACGCCGATAAAGGTGCCGGGCTGACCGTTGAACGTCACGATCGTGTCGGTGTTTTCGGCGGCAAGCTCGATCGTGGCGACATCGCGCAAACGCACGACCTCGTCGCCCTCGGCCTTCAGCGGCAAGGCGCCGAACGCTTCAGGGTTCTGCAAGGTCGATTGAACGGTGATGGCGTAGGAAACGAGGTTGTTCTTGGTCTTGCCCGGTGCCGCAAGGAAGTTGGAAGCGGCAATTGCGGTTTGCACTTCAGACGCAGTCAAGCCGCGTGCGGCGAGACGGATGGGATCGATCCAGACGCGCATGGAGTAATCGGCGGCGCCGAAGATCTGAATCTCGGCAACACCTGGAATGGTCGACATGCGCGGGCGAATAACGCGCTCGATATATTCGGTGACCTGTTCATTGGTCATCTGAGGGTTCTGCATCGCCAGATACATCATGGCGAACTGCTGGCCCGTGCCCTTGACGATGACCGGGTCCTCCGCCTCCGTCGGCAGGTCGCCGCGCACCTGATTGACCTTGGCGATCACTTCCGTCAGCGCCGAATCCGGATCAGAGCCCAGCGTCATGGTGACGGTGACGACGCTGGCCGAGGGCGTGCTCTGCGACGTGACGTAGTTGATGTTTTCCGTGGTCGCGACGGCGCGAGAAATCGGCGCGGTGATGAAGCCCTGGATCAGGTCTGCCGATGCGCCCGGATAGGTCGTGGTCACGGTGATGACCGTTTCCTCGACTTCCGGATATTGGCGCACGGCAAGATTGAACAACCCCTGGAAACCCAGGAGCAGGATCATGAGGCCAAGCACCGTCGAAAGAACGGGCCGGCGGATGAAGATATCTGAAATGCTCATTGCTGCGACACCTGTGTCGGCTCACCGGACTTGGCCGGGTCGATCGTGTTGTCGATCGCAACCGGCGTTCCGTTGCTCAAGCGGTTCTGGCCGGCCGTGATGATCTGGTCACCGACATTGAGACCACCTTTGACCTCGATCTCCGCACCGTTGCGGCGGCCAAGCTGAACGAAGACCTGGGATGCCTGCTGCGTGGCCGGCGGCGTTTGCGGCTGGCCTGCGGCAGCGGCGGCATCGCCCTGCTCTTCCTTCTGTTCCTTGTTTTCTTCCGCCTTCTTCTGCTCCATCGGACGCACGACATAGACATAGTCGCCATAAAGCGAGGTCACGACGGCCGTTTGCGGCAGGATGATGATGTCGTTTTCGGCCGGCAGTTGCACCTTGATACGTGCGAACTGGCCGGGGGTCAGGACATTGTCGGGGTTTTCGATCGCAGCACGGATGGAAACTAGGCGGCTAGCCGGGTCGATCTTCGGATCGATGCCGGTGATCTTGCCCTTGAACTCGCCGTCCTGACCGTCAAGCGTCACGATCACGGGCTGGTCGATGCGCATCTGGCCGAGGCGCTGTTCCGGCACGGTGAAGTCGGCGCGCATGGTGCTGACATCCTGCAGCGTCACGACCGCATCGCCTGGCGACAAATAGCGCCCAACATCGACACGCGGAATGCCGACGGTGCCGCTGAAGGGCGCGCGCAGCTGCTTCTGGGTCAACACGGCATCGAGCTTCTGCACCTGTGCGGTTGAAGTCTGGGCAGCAGCCTGTGCGGTATCCAGCGAAACGTTGGAGCCCACGCCGCGCTGCTGCAGTTCCTGCGCGCGCTTCAGCGACTGCTGGTCGAGTGCTGCCTGCGTCTTGGCCGCTTCGAGATCGGCGCGCTGCACCGCATCGTCCAAGCGCAGCAGAACATCGCCCTGCTTGACCTGTTGATTGGCCTTGAAGTTGATCTCGGTGATCACGCCGGCCGTTTCCACCGTCAGATCGACCCCCTGATTGGCGCTGATTGTGCCGATCGCCTCGATGTTCGGCGTCCAGCTGCGCTTTTCGACAGCAACGGTCGAAACCGTCGCCGTCGGCACCGGCATATTGGCGAAGAAGTCCGTGATGGCCTTGTCGCGGAACATGTTGAAGCCAACGATCGCGCCTCCGACAAGGGCGAGCAGGACGATGGCAATCAGGAGGCGTTTGATCATGAGAAAAGCTCGGGTGGACGCGGGTTTCAATCAGTGAACTACCGCAAGGGTAGCAGAAAAGAGTTGTGTTGCAGTGCGGGATAGCTGTACCGTCTGGACGGTATTGTCAAGAGGAGCTCATGTCACAATGGTGACAGGACGCAACGAAACGCGTGACCGTATTCTGCAAGCGGCTTCCGAACTGGCCTGGGAAACAGGACCTGGCAATCTGTCGCTCGACGCGGTTGCGGCCAAGGCCGGCGTTTCGAAAGGCGGGTTGCTTTACCACTTTCCCTCCAAATCGAGACTGCTGGAAGCCACCGTCGAAACTTTCGTTCAAGAGTATGACCAGACACTAAAGGCACGCGAAGCGGACAGGCCGCCCGAAAGTCATGCGGTCGCGCACGCCTATCTCGATCTTTTCGTGGAACAGCACGTCTGCAAGCGACCTCCGTCGTCGGGCATCCTTGCAGCACTTGCGGAAGACCCTTCCTTCCTCAATCCCGTGCGCCGCTACGAGCGTGAGCTGCTCGACCGCATCAAGGCCGATCTCGGCGACCCCGAACTCGCAATGATCCTGTATTGCGCCATCAGTGGCTTGAAGAGCAGCGACCTGCTCAGCCTGGATGTCGCCAAGCCCGACGAGATCAAGAGCCTGATCGAACGGCTTCGCGCGCTGATCAGCCAGCGCTAGCGTCAGGAGACTTGAGCCTCGCCCAGCGCTTGTTGGTCAGGATGGTCTGCAGCGACACTGGCCGAAAGCCTTGCGCATCCACGCCGACATCGACCTGACGCGGCATCGGCTTCAAGCGCCCGTGTGAATGGCCATGCAAGTTGATCGACCTTTTACCCATCCCGTTCCATGTGCGGAAGGCGTAGTGGCACAAGACGAGGTGATGCCCTTCGAGCCGGAGTTCGGCATAGTGCTGCACGCTCGCCCAACCCTGCGCAGCGACGGTTGCTTCAGGGTCATTATTGCCGATGATCAGGTGCTTGCGCCCGTTCAGTTGCGTGAGAAGCTGTTCGATCGCCGCCTGATCGCCCCGCGCGAAATCGCCGAGGTGCCAGACCTCGTCATCCTCGCCCACGACGTTGTTCCAGTTGGCGATCAGCGCTGCGTCCTGTTCGGCTACGGAGGCAAAGGGGCGGCGGTCGATGCGCAAACCGCGCGCTTCGCGCAAATGCGTGTCACCTGTGAAGTAGATCATCCCGCCTCGCCGCTTGCCTTGTGTCCCCTATATGGATGCTGACGGCGATCGGCGCCGTGGAGAGGGATAATCCATGTCAGTTCTGATCAGCATCCTGATCACCTTCCTTGTCATTATTCTGGTGCTCTGGCTCGTGCAGCGTTTGCCGCTCGATGCTCGCATGCGCCAGATCGTGCAGCTCATCGTGATCATCATCGGCATCATCTCGCTGCTTCGCTATCTGGCTGTGTTTTAGAACCAGGATGCAGCAATTTGCGGGCCGGCAGCGCTTGCCCAGCAGCCAAAAAACAAAAGGCCGGCACAAGGCCGACCTTTTCTATGCGTCACCTCATTGCCGGCGCCAGTTCATCCGTGGTCGCCGGCGAGGTGACTGATTAGCATCTCACAGGAAGATGGTTAACAAATTATTAACAAATTACGTGGCCAGTCTCATCCTTTAGAACAAGCCGCCCACAAACCGCATCGTGCTTAGGATCAATCCGTCGTTGATCGCGAAGGTCACCGCCGCTTCCGCTAGCAGGCCCAGCGCAATCACAACAAACAGCGGCAATCGTAGGGCTGCGACGAAGCCGAGAAGCACGAAGACGCTGTCGCCCAGTGAATTGACGATCGTGTCGCCCGCATAGTTCGCGCCGATCTCGGACTCCCCAAAATGCGCGATGATCCACGGCGTGTTCTCGACCACCTCCCAGCCCATGCTGAACGCGGCTGCGGCGACGATCATCCAGCCCAAGGGCCAGCGCCGCGAGGTCCACCACATCACGGCGGCAAACAGCATGCCGGCAATGAGGTGCGAAAGCGAATACCAGTCGGCAATCTGCTTGGAATTTTCCGGCCCGGTCGCATCGTTGAGCCACAGCTTCACGCCGCAAGCGCAGGTCACGTCGTTGCCCATCCAGTAGAGAATGGCGGCCTTGGCGGCGAGGATCGCGAGAACGGTGGCGACATAAACGAGAACAGGTGCCGGGCGCGGTATGAATTTGACCCGGCCAGCCGGTGGCGCGGCAGAAGCAAGATCGTGACTCGTCAAGAACGCCTCGCAAGTGGATGACCGATCGCTCCCATATAGGGCGGCAAGCGCTCCAGTCAGGGTTTGGTTGCCCCTCTTTGCCGTGGCAGGAGACGCGATCACGCTGAGTTCAGGCGGCTTTCCGCGCGATGTTCCAGCCCTATTTCCCATCCGAGCCCTATTTCTGGGAATCAAGCAATCGGCGGCGCGAAGGCTGCACAAGACAAGGGCCATCGGGCTTGCGCATCGCGTTCTTCTCGCCTGGTTTGTCCAGCCACTTGCAGGCCATGGCTGCACTTGGCGCGGCATTGGCTGAACGCGGCCATCAATGCTTTTACGTCGGCCATCCCGATCTTGCGGCCGTTCTGCCGGAAAGCCTTGAGCTGATTGCGCTCGATCCAGCCCGCTGCGATTGGTCGCCGACATCGGTGATCCGCAACACGCGACGACCATCGCTCCCCTTCGGCATCCGCCGCACGGTGAGCGACATGGCCGCGATCACCCGCACGCTGTGCATGGAGGCGCCAGCCTTGTTGCGCCAGCATGGCATCGAGGCCGTGGTCACCGACCAGATGGAAGCCGGCGGCGCGCTGGTTGCCGAACATTGCGGACTGCCCTTCGTGTCGCTCGCCGTTGCAGCCCCGATCAATCGCGAACCCATGGTGCCGCTGCCGGTTCTCGATTGGCCTTACGAAGACAGCGACGCGGCCGCCAAGCGCAACGCGGTGGGCGAGCGCATCGCCGACTGGCTGACGGCCAGGCATGATCGCGCGATCGCCGAATGCGCCGCGCAGCTTGGTTGTGCGCCCAAGACCAGGCTGATCGACTGCCTGTAGCCACTGGCGCAGATTTCACAGCTGACGGAAGGCTTCGACTTTCTCCGCAAGCAGCGACCGGATGGCTTCCATTATGTCGGCGCGCTGAGGGGCGCGCGGCCCATCTCGGTCACGCAAGCCATGCCGAAGATCGCCAGGGATCGCCCCTTCGTGTTTGCCTCGCTTGGTACGCTGCAAGGGCATCGCTTCAACCTGTTCCAGCGCATAGCGCGCGCGTGCCGGACGCTCGATGTGCAGCTGATGATCGCCCATTGTGGCGGCCTGACGCCAACCCAAGCGGGGCGTCTCGATGCGGACTGGGTGGTCGACCGCGTCGATCAGAAGGCAGCGCTCGCCCGCGCCGATGTCGTGATCACCCATGCCGGTCTCAACACCGTCGTGGACGCTCTGAGCGCAACCGTTCCGATGCTCTGCATTCCACTCGCCTTCGACCAGCCGGGCATGGCCGCGCGTGTGCGGCAGGCAGGCGTCGGCGAAGCGCGCCAGCCGCCCCGCCAGGCCGCCGATCA
>NZ_DAMBUH010000117.1:9594-10148 GCF_032053605.1 Tianweitania sp. | reverse complement strand
ACGCCGATAGTATGCACCAATTGCAATATACAAGGATGAGGACGGTGGGAGCTGCATCTCATTGCCTAGGAGACGGAAATCTCAGACGACCTCTTCTGAGCCTTACACTCAAGCTGGCACTACGGCCCTCATCCTGAGGTGCGAGCCCGTAGGAGGTTGGTGGTCTGCTTCAACGGCAGTGGGCGAGCCTCGAAGGACGCACCTATGGATGGGGAAAGCCCTGACGACGCCCTCCGCCCCTACGCCTTTCGCTCCCACTTTCGCTCCGGAGTTTGCTGCCAGTAGGTTGCGGCGTGGCCCGCGGTCTTGACGTCGCGCCAGTGGCGGCGGGCGGTTTCGAGTTGGTGGGCGTCGTGGCCGTCGAACAGGAAGACGGCGCGTTCGTAAGTGTCGATTGCGGGTGGTTCGGCGGCGTCGACCATGAAGCGGATCTTGGCTTCGTTGGCGTTGTCCTGGCTGGTGGTCAGCAGGATCGGCTGGTCGGCGGCGTGCGGATCGCGGTCGATGCCGTGGCCGAGGAAGGAATCATCGCGGAAGATCCAGAGATGCGTGTC
>NZ_DAMBUH010000117.1:0-9584 GCF_032053605.1 Tianweitania sp. | reverse complement strand
GGCGTTCTTCGCTGCCTGACTGCACCACCACGCGCCAGCCGCGCGCGACCGAACGCTCGAGGAGGGCTGGCAGCGCCTCCTCAAGGGTCGATTCGGTCAGGTGGTAGAACAGGACCTCAGTCATTTCAGGCTAAGGCCCGCTCAGGCCTCGTAGTTGTCGCGCACCAAACGGTCGAGCAGGCGCACGCCGAAGCCGGATGCCCAGGACTGGCTGATGTCGGTGGTCGGCGAGCCCATGGCGGTGCCGGCGATGTCGAGATGCGCCCAGGGCGTGTCGCCGACAAAGCGCTGCAGGAACTGCGCAGCGGTGATTGCGCCGCCGAAGCGGCCGCCGATGTTCTTCATGTCGGCATTCTTGCTGTCGATCAGCTTGTCGTATTCCGGTCCAAGCGGCATGCGCCAGAGCTTCTCGGCGGTGGCGAGGCCGGCGGCGGTCAGGCGCTCCGACAATTCGTCATTGTTGGAGAACAGGCCGGCGTGATGCTGGCCGAGCGCCACCATGATCGCACCGGTGAGCGTGGCCAGATTGACCATGAAGCGCGGCTTGTAGGTTTCCTTGGCATACCAGAGCGCGTCGCACAAAACGAGGCGGCCTTCGGCATCGGTGTTCAGCACTTCGATGGTCTGACCGGACATGGAGGTCACGATGTCGCCGGGACGCTGGGCATTGCCATCCAGCATGTTCTCAACCAAGCCGACGATGCCGATGACGTTAGCCTTGGCCTTGCGGGCAGCCAGCGCATGCATCAGGCCGGTGACGGCGGCCGCACCGCCCATGTCGCCCTTCATGTCTTCCATGCCGGCAGCCGGCTTGATGGAGATGCCGCCGGAATCGAAGGTCACGCCCTTGCCGATGAAGGCGACAGGCTGTTCGCCTTCGGCACCGCCGTTCCAGCGCATGATGGCAAGACGCGGCGGGCGGACGGAGCCTTGAGCCACGCCGAGCAGCGCGCCCATTCCGAGCTTTGTCATTTCCGTTTCGGTGAGGATCTCGACAGCAACGCCGAGTTCGCTGAGCGCCTGGATCTTTTCGGCAAACTCGACCGGACCGAGGAGGTTGGCGGGCTCATTGACGAGGTCGCGCGCGAGAATCACGCCATCGGCGACGGCCTGCGCCGATGTGAAGGCTTGTTCCGCAGCAGCCGGATCGGCGCAATGGATGGTGATCGTAGCAGCTTTGTCGACCGGCTTGCTTTCGGCGTCGTCGGTCTTCTTCGTCTTGTACTTGTCGAAGGTGTAGGAACGCAGCAGCACGCCCTGCGCCAGACCGGCGATGTCAGCTGCCGAGACGGAAACGTCCGGCAGATCGGCAATCACGGCGATCTCGGTGGCGCGGCGTGCCGCAGCCATCGCGACGCCGCCGATGCGCGACCAGGCGATTTCATCGAGCTTGTCGCTTTTGCCGGCGCCGATCGCGACCAGGCGGTCCACCGAAGCGCCTTCGGGCGCGATGACTTCGACGGTGCTGGCCAGCTTGCCTTCGAACTCGGCGATCTTTGCCGCGCGCGTCAACACACCGGAGGGATCGCAGGCCTTCGCGGCTTCGGAGAAGGTTGCGCCCTCACCTGCCAGCACGAGTACGGTGCCGGTCTGCGGACGATCGAGGGGAGCGAAGCGGATAATGGGACGAAGCGCCATGAAGGGGGTCCTGCAAGTTGGTCCGCCTGAGCGGAAAGAGCATCCCCAGTCAGTGACACCGCGGCGCGGCAGTTTCAAGAGCGTGACTTTTCAGCATCGCCTTGCCCGCAACCGCCATGCGGCGCTGTGCCGTCAGCATGACCTTCCTTCCCCAAGGTTCGGCCAAAATATCCAGCGTTTTAGGGGTCAACACTTCGTTAACCACCCTTCTTCGCCATTCCTTAGCCATTAGCGCTGCTTCTATGACTGCTGGACAACCCGTCTGGGGCGGTTAAACACTCCGGCTCAGGGCGAGGTCAACTGATTGGGTGCAGCAGATGCGTGGGGGCGCGCCGTCTGCTGTCGTGGTTTAGGACGAACACGACGGAATGAAAGTCGTAGAGCGCTACATCTTGCGGCGTGCGTTTGGCGTGTTCGCTTCAGCGCTGTTCTGGACGCTTGCCATGGTCTGGGTGAGCCAGGTTCTGGCGCGCATCAACCTTGTGACCGACAGCGGCCAGTCAGCCTTCACCTTCTTCCAGGTGGCCACGATGATGCTGCCTTCGGTGGTGCCGATCGTCGTGCCCTTCGCTCTGATCATCGGCATTACGCAGACGCTGAGCGCCATGAACCAAGATTCCGAGTTGGTCGTGCTGAGCGCCGCCGGCTCGTCGCGCCGCACCATCATCCGCCCGATCATCCTGATGGCGCTGCTGGCCAGCGTGTTCGTGTTCATCGTCGACAATGGCCTTAACCCGCTGGCGCGCGAGCGCTTCCGGGTGCTGCTTGCCAGCGCCAATGCCGATCTGATTTCCAGTGTGATCCAGGAAGGCTCGTTTCGGCGCGTGGAAGACGGCCTTTACGTGCAGATTTCGCAGCGCCTGCCGGATGGACGGCTCGGCGGCATCTTCGTGGCCGATTCGCGCGATCCGAAGACCGAGCTGAACTATTACGCCAAGACCGGCGTGATCCTGGACAAACCCGGCGAAAACGTCCTCCTCATGCAGGAAGGCATTATCAGCCGGAAAGCGCCCGAGCGCCCGGCTTCGCTGATCCGGTTCGATTCCTACGGCTTCGACCTGTCGGCCTTCGCGCCTTCCGAAAAGGCGCCGGTGATGTTCCCGAAGGACCGGCCACTGTCGTACCTTCTCGATCCCAATCCGAACGACACGGTGCTGATCGAGCGGCCGGATTACTACAAGACCGAGCTCAACAACCGATTCACGGAATGGCTGTATCCGCTTGTTTTCGCACTGATTGCAATCGCGTCGGCCGGTGATGCGCGCTCGCATCGCGAAGCGCGGCTGCACCCCATGGCAACGGCAATCTTCATCGCCTTGTTCGTGCGCTGGGCTGGCTTCACCGTCGCCAACAGTGCGGAAGGCAGCATGCTGTTCTCGGTTCTGATGTATGTCGTTCCGCTTGGTGCCGCGGCGGTGGCGATCGGCTTCATTCGCGCCAACAAGACGCTGGAACTGCCGGTGTCGTGGGTCGAATCGCTGTTGCAGCGCTTTGAGGGCCTGCGCGCCATGATCAGCCGTTCGCGCTTCGGCAATGCCCAGCCGGGAGGCCGCGCATGATCGGCTTTACGCTCGGACGCTATTTCTTCCTGCGCTATGTGACGATCACCGCCTGGTTCTTCGTGGGCGTTTTCGCGCTGGTTTTTCTTGTCGACTTCACGCAGTTCCAGGACGTGGTGTCCGGTTCGTCCAGCTACTCCTTCACCGGAGCGCTTGCCGTGTCCGCCTTGCGCGTGCCGATGGTGATGCAGCAGACGGTGCCGTTCATCGGGCTGTTTTCGGCAATGTTCACGCTGATCTCGCTGAACCGCAAATATGAGCTGGTGATTGCGCGTTCGGCCGGCATTTCTGCCTGGCAGTTCCTGACCCCGGTGGCGATTGGTGCTTTCGTATTCGGCCTGTTCACGATCATCCTGCTCAATCCGCTGGCGGCCTACGGCTTCGCGCAGTCGCAAGGGATCGAAACCAGCCTGCGCGCCGGCGACACCAAGCGCAGCACGGCGTTTGAAGAGCCCTGGCTGCGCCAAAGCTTCGACGGTGTGGACACGATCATCGGTGCGCGCGCCGTTCTGAACGACGGGCTTGAACTGAACGGCGCGAGCTTCTTCCGCTTCGATGCGGATGGCGATTTCAGCGATCGTCTGGATGCCGAACGCGCTTATCTGCGCGAAGGCTATTGGGAGTTGCAGGGCATCGAGAGCTTTGCCGATGGCCAGCGCATCGTTTCCACCGAATCGGTTCACATCCCGACCGGTCTGACGCCGGAATTGGTGGCGCAGCGCGTTGCCCGGCCTGAGACCGTTCCCTTCTTCGAACTGCCGGGCAAGATCAGCGTGGCGCGGACTTTCGGTCTGCGCGCCGACGCCTTTGCCATGCAGTTTCATTCCTTGGTGGCGCTGCCGCTGTTGCTCGTGGCGATGACGCTGATTGCTGCAACAGTGTCGATGCGCTTTGCACGTATGGGACAATCCGAGCTTATGATTCTGGGTGGCATCCTTGCCGGCTTTCTGCTTTATGTCGTATCGGTCCTGGTCAAGGCGTTCGGGAGCGCGGGGATCGTTCCCCCCGTCATCGCGGCTTGGGTACCCGTTGTAGTTGCGATGTTTTTCGGGGTGACTTTCTTGCTGCATCGAGAGGACGGCTAGTGCGGGGCGCGACCGTGTCTTCGGCGCGCCTGAAGCGCCTTCTCAGCGCCAGCGCGCTCGGCTGTATCATGGCCGTAACGCCGCTCGGGCTGGCTTCCGCGCAGACCGTGGAAGAGACCGCTGTCCGCAACCGGATTCCGGAAGGCGGGCAGATGCTGCTCGAAGCCGATACGCTGGTTTACGACAACGACAAGCAGACTGTGACTGCGGTCGGCGGCGTGCAGATCGACTACAACAACAATCGCGTTGTCGCGCAGCGTGTCGCGTATAACCGCGCGACGGGCCGTTTGGTTGCAAGCGGCAATGTGCAGGCGATCGACCAGAGCGGCAACGTCATCTACTCCGACCGCATCGACGTCACGGATGATTTCCGCGACGGGTTCGTCAACGCACTGCGCATCGAAACGCCTGACAAGACCTACTTCGCGGCTGAAAGTGCCGAGCGTCGCGACGGCGTGGTGACGACCTTCAATCAGGGCGTTTACACCGCCTGCGAGCCCTGCGAGGACAAGCCGGAGAAGCCTCCGATCTGGCGCGTGAAAGCGCAGAAGATCATCTGGAACGGCCAAACCAAGGTGGTGCGGTTCGAGCGCGCCCGCTTCGAGATGTTCGGCTTTCCGATCGCCTATCTGCCGGCCTTCGAAGTGGCGGATCCGACGGTAAAGCAGAAGAGCGGCTTCCTGTTCCCGACCTTCGGCTACAAGGACGAACTCGGCTTCAGCGCGGCCGTGCCCTATTATGTGGCCCTGAACCCGAGCTACGACCTGACGATTACGCCACGCGGTTATACGCGTCAGGGCTTCATGGGCGAGGCTGAGTTCCGGCGCAGATTCGATAATGGCGGCTTCAATCTGCGCGTTGCCGGGATCAACCAGGCTAATCCCGACGCGTTCGACGCCAATACCGTGGATGCAGACGAGGAGTTTCGCGGTGCGGTGACCTCCAGCGGTGCCTTCAGCATCAACCCACGCTGGACGTTCGGCTGGGACATCCTCGCCCAGACCGACAAGAATTTTGCCTACACCTACGGGCTGGATCGCTATGCGAGCTATGTCCATCGTTCGGAAGTTTATCTTACCGGCCTGAACGACCGGAACTACTTCGACCTGCGGGCGATGAAGTTCCAGGTTCAGGAAGAGGTGCTGAACAGCGACCCGAACTCCGTGTCGCAGAAGCAACCCTGGGTTCTTCCAAGCTTCGATTATTCCATCACACCCGATGAACCCATCGCCGGCGGTGAGTTGTCGATCGACGTCAATGTGCAGGGTATTTCGCGCGACCGCCTGGCGATCGACGATTATCCTGACTTCGCCGGCATCGTGCCTAATGTCATCGACGGGCAGAACATTCGCGGCATCGATGGCAATACTGGCCGCGCAACAGCCCAGGCCGAATGGCGCCGCACGCTGATCACGCCCGGCGGTCTGGCCTTGACGCCTTTGCTGCAGGTTCGCGGCGACGGCATCTATACGAGCTATGAGGACAATACGATTGCCGCCATCGAGGCGCAGTCGGCGGCGTCCGACATTCGCGACCAGTATTGGCGCGGCATGGCGACGGCCGGGCTGGAAGCTCGCTATCCCGTGCTGTTTACAACCGCCAACTCCTCGCATGTCATCGAACCGATGGCGCAGCTGCTCATCAGGCCAGACGAACGCTATGCCGGAACGCTCGGCATCCCGAACGAAGACGCGCAGAGCCTCGTTTTCGATGCGACCTCCTTGTTCGAGACCGACAAGTTCTCGGGCTACGACCGCGTCGAAGGTGGCACGCGTGCCAATCTCGGCATCCGCTATTCCGGCACCTTCTCCAATGGCTGGACCACCAATGCGATTATCGGTCAGTCCTACCATCTGGCCGGTTTGAACTCCTATTCCACGGCGGATCTGGTCAGCGCCGGCGCGTATTCCGGCTTGGAAAGCGATCGGTCGGATTACGTCGCGCAGTTCGGCATCGGCAGCCCGCTCGGCTTCTCAGGCGCGGTCGGCGGACGGTTCGACGAAGACACGCTGGAAATGCGTCGCGGCGAAGTCAAGCTCGGCTACACCACCGCGCCTTTGACCGTGACCGGCCAGTATGCCTTCATCCAGAAACAGCCGCTTTACGGGTTCTCGGAAGATCGCCATGAAGTGACCGTCGGTGCCCGGGCCAAGGTGGCAGAGAACTGGTCGGTGTTCGGATCGGCAATCTACGACTTCCAGTCCGAAGTCGTCGTGCGCGACTCGATCGGCTTTGCGTATGATGACGAGTGCTTCACCTTTGCGCTGGCGTTGAACGAAAGCCGCGAGATCGACGATCCGGATGACGTGGAGCGCGGCGTCGGCTTCAACCTGACCTTCCGCACGATCGGCGATTTCGGCAAGGTCAATCGCGGCGGATTGAACTAGCGTCTTTGTTCGGGCGGTTGCGGAAACCGCCCGATCAAGGTTAAGACAAGGCCGAACGCCAGACATCGTTTCGCCGCAGTGAACCGGCACGAGCGCCGGTAACAAGCGCGATCCAGACCCACGAGGCCCTCTTCATGACGACTTTCATCAAGAAGCTAGCCGCTCCTCTTTTTGCGGTTGCCCTCCTTTCGGCAGCTGCCCCCCTCGTTTTGCCTGTGCCGGCACAGGCGAGCGAGGTGAAGTACATCGTCAACAAGCAGGCGATCACGAGTTACGACATCGACCGCCGCGCGGCCTTCCTGAAGCTGCAGAAGCGCAGCCCCGGTGAAGCCGGCAGCGACATGGTGGATCAGGTGCTGCGCAGCCAGGAAATCGCGCGCATCAAGGTCAATGTGACGGATGCGCAGCTGGATGATTCCTACAAGCGCTTCGCCGAATCGAACAAGCTGACGCCGGCGCAGATGGACGAGATCCTGAACAAGGCCGGTGTCACCAAGGCGCATTTCCGCGAATATATGCGGGTTCAGATGGGCTGGGGTCAGGTTCTCGGCATGCGCGCGCGCTCCGAAGGGCGCATGAGCGAACAGGATGTCGTGCAGCGCATGATGAAGGAAGGCCGCAAGCCTTCTGCCACCGAGTATCTCCTGCAGCAGGTGATCTTCGTTGTGCCGGCTGCCGAGCGCGGCTCGATGCTGGGCAAGCGCAAGCGCGAGGCTGATGCCATGCGCGCCCGCTTCAATGGCTGTGACAGCACGCGCAGCTTCGCGAAGGGCCTGATCGATGTGACCGTGCGCGATCTCGGGCGCGTGCTTGAGCCGGAACTACCGTCGGAATGGTCGGACCAGATCAAATCGACCAAGGCCGGCGGCGCCACGGGCGTCAAGGAAACCGCCCGCGGCGTCGAGTTCATCGGCGTTTGTTCGCAGCGTGAAGTGTCGAACGACCGCGTTGCCCGCATGGTGTTCGGCGCCGAAGACGCAAGCAAGAACGAGGGCGGCGAAGCGCTGAGCAAGAAATACACCGAAGAGCTTCACAAGCGTGGGCAGATCGTCAAGCGCTAAGCCTTTGCGCTACCGCTTGACCACACGCTGATGGAAGACCTCCCCCCGCTCCGAGCGGTTGTCGAGCGCCACGGGCTCTTTGCCAAAAAAGCCCTCGGCCAGAACTTTCTGTTTGACCTCAATCTGACGGGCAAGATCGCGAGGGTCGCTGGACTGCTGGATGGCGTCACCGTCATCGAAGTTGGTCCCGGCCCTGGTGGCTTGACGCGTGCGCTGCTTTCGCAGGGCGCCGAGGTAATTGCCATCGAGCGTGACGAGCGCTGCCTCGCCATTCTCGACGAGATTTCCACGCATTATCCCGGCCGCCTCACCGTTATTCCCGGCGATGCGATGGCGACCGACTTTGCGGCACTTGCGGGCGACCGGGCACGCGTGCGCATCATCGCCAACCTGCCCTACAATATCGGCACGGAACTGCTGATCCGCTGGCTGACCGTCGAGCCTTGGCCGCCCTTCTACGAGAGCATGGCGTTGATGTTCCAGCGCGAAGTCGCGGAGCGCATCGTAGCGCGTCCGGGGGACAGCGCTTATGGACGGCTGGCGGTGATGGCGGGATGGCGCACGGAAGCGCGGATCGCCTTCGATGTGCCGGCACAGGCCTTTACGCCGCCGCCGAAGGTGACGTCATCCGTTGTGCATCTCGTGCCGCGCTCTTCCCCCTTGCCGGTGAATTTGCGCATGCTCGAACGCGTTACGCAGGCCGCGTTCGGCCAGCGCCGCAAGATGCTGCGGCAGAGCCTGAAGGTTCTGGGCGGCGAAGCGTTGTTGCAGCGCGCCGAGATTGATCCGACGCGTCGCGCCGAAACGCTGGAAATCGAAGAGTTCGTGCGGCTGGCGAACGCTGTCGTGTAAAGCTAATCAGCGCCTGTCTGTTTTCTCGGCCAGCAGATCCGACACGAAGTCATGCATGCCGTACCAGCGGCGATCACGGCGCAGGCGTTCGGCAGTCACGATGGATTTCACCTCGTCGAAGGCGGCGTTGAGATCCTCATTCACGACGACATAATCGTAGTCGCGCCACCGTTCTATTTCGACCTTGGCATTGTTGAGCCGCGTTTCGATGATGTCGTCCGAATCTTCGGCACGCCGCTTCAAACGTGTGCGCAACTCGGCCATGGAGGGCGGCAGGATGAAGATCGAGACCAGATCGGCATCCATCTTCTCGCGAAGCTGCTGCGCCCCCTGCCAGTCGATGTCGAACAGCATGTCACGCCCTTCGGACATGGCCTTCTCGACCGCATCGCGCGGCGTGCCATAGTAGTTGCCGTGAACCTCCGCCCATTCCAGCAGCTGGTCATCTTCGCGCAGGCTTTCGAACTCGCGGCGCGAAATGAAGCGGTAGTGAACCTTGTCCACTTCGCTGGCACGCCGTTCGCGCGTCGTGACGCTGACTGACAGTTCGAATTCATGCTGCTCAAGCAAAATACGGGCAATGGTCGACTTGCCGGCGCCTGATGGCGACGACAGAACCAGCATCACGCCGCGGCGGCGGATGGTCTTTGACGGTTGGTCCGTCCGCATGATCTACTCCAGATTCTGAACCTGCTCGCGGAACTGGTCGACCACGACCTTCAGTTCCAGGCCGATGGCCGTCACAGACGCGGCGTTCGACTTCGAGCAAAGCGTATTCGATTCGCGGTTAAATTCCTGCGCCAGGAAATCGAGCTTGCGCCCAACCGGCCCGCCGGCGGCGAGCAGCTGCCTGGCTGCCGCGACATGGGTCGTCAGCCGGTCGACTTCCTCGCGGATGTCGGCCTTGGTGGCGAGCAGCGCCGCTTCCATGCTGAGCCGGGCTTCATCGAGCGCAGCGTTGCTTTCCAGCAGGAGCCGGACCTGTTCGGCAAGACGAGCGCG
>NZ_DAMBUH010000116.1:5959-10150 GCF_032053605.1 Tianweitania sp. | reverse complement strand
TGCGCCAGGGTGATGCGGCCGTCGAGGGCGGGGGTGTAGGGGGTGTGGGCGGTGATGTAGTCGGCCAGGACCTGTTCGAGGCTCGGGCCGTAATCGTAGGCGTTTTGGGCTTTGTCGGCGAAGAGCTTGTAGCCGTCGCCACCGGTTCGGACGAAATTGTTGGTGGCGACCGTGTAGGTTTTTGCGGGATCGAGCGCGGTCCAACCGGTGCCATCCTTGACCTCGATGGACTTCAGGCGGCCTCCGTTCGGGGCAACGGATTTGTCGAATGTATATTTGATCCCGGCCACTTGCGGGAACTTGCCCTTGCCTTCCTCGATCTCGGACAGTCCGGCTTCCAGCGAGTCTTTGAGGTCTTTGCCGGACAGCTGGAAGGTTGCGATCGTGTTCTGGAAGGGCAGGACGGTCAGCACTTCGCCCATGGTGACCGGACCATTGTCGATGGAAGCGCGAATGCCGCCGCCGTTCTGGATGGCGATGGTAACGCCTTGATCTTTCGTACGATCCAGGATCGCGTCGGCGATCAGGTTGCCCATGGCGCATTCCTGAGCGCGGCAGGTTTCGCGGCTTCCATCGACGGCTGCGGTGAACTCGCCGACCTGCTTGTTTTTCAGCTCCTCGATCGGACCGCCGAGTTCGGCGACGCGTTTCAGCACGGCTTCGTCTTCGGGGATGGATTTATCCAGGTAGATGGGGTCGCCATTTGCCTGTTTTGGAACGCCATTATCGTCAAACACCACGGTCAATTTACCGAGATATTTGGAATAGGAGGCAGCCGTGACGAGCGGCACATTATGACCGTCGGCACCATCGACCATGGTGGGGTAAGGACCTTCGGCCTTGTCATCCGTGTTCGACAGGAAGGTGTGCGAGTGGCCGCCGACCACCACGTCGACGCCGGGAATCTTGGCGATCGTGTCGCGGTCACGGACATAGCCGACATGAGTGAGCGCCACGATCTTGTTGACGCCCTGATCGGTCAGCGCCTTGACCTCACGCTTCACGGCTTCGACATCATCCTCGAAAGCGAGGTTGGGGCCGGGCGTCGCGACATCCGGTGTGTCGGTGGTGACGATGCCGATGATGCCGATCTTCTGGCCGCCGATCTCGACGACCGTGCTGGGCTTCAACTTGTCGCCGACCTTGGACTGTGCGTTCGGCTTGACGTTGGCGCCGAGTACGGGGCATTGCGCCTTGTCGAGGAGGCGCATGAGGCCGTCTTCGCCGTCATCGAATTCGTGGTTGCCGACGGTCATGGCGTCGAACTTGATGAGGTTCGAGAACTCGGTTTCGACATCGCCGTGATAGGTCTGGAAGAACAGCGAGCCCTGGTAGTTGTCGCCGGCATCCAGCACGAGGACGTTCTGCCCACTGAGGGCTTCGCGCTGCTGGCGAATTGCGGTGACGAGGCGAGCGGCGCCGCCGATGCACTCGCCCTTGTCCTTTTCTTCCTGCGAGCAGGTGGACTCGTATTTGTTGTTGCCTTCGATCCGGCTGTGCCAGTCGTTGATATGCAGGATGTTCAGCGTGTAATCGGCCCAAGATGCGCCGGCCGATAGGCCAAGGATCGAGGTCGAAAGAGCGGCAAGAAGTGTGAGTTTCTTCATCGGCGTGTCTCCGCTGGGTCCCTGGTTGTAGCCGGTCTTTTTGTCGATCGTGCTACAGCGTCCGCGAAGGGCCATGTTTCCATCGGGCTAGATGACTGGCAAGCCCTAACGCAGAAAAGCCGGCCCAAAGATGAGCCGGCTTTCAAAACCCTTCGGAAACTGGGCCGATCAGGTGCGGCGGGTCAGGACGAAGCGGTTGCCCTCGGCGCTGGTGCAGTTCAGCTGATTGCTGGATGCGATGTTGCAGTTGAAGGCAATCGGCTGCTGGCGGATCAGCGAGGTGCCGGTGATTGCCACCACGCTGGCGCCATTGTAGCGGTAGCTGCCTTCCGACAGGCGGCTGCCATTGTCGGCTGCGGTGGTCGAGAAGGCGCCGTTGGAGAAGGTGGAAACGCCAACGCCGCTTTCATCGACCCAAGAGCCGTCGACGCTGACCTGCTTGAGCATGGGGCCTGAACCCATGCGACCGCCCGAGCCGCCGTCACCGCCGCCAACGCAGCCCGCAACAGCGGCAGCCAAAGTGAGTGCGGACAACAGGCGGAGCGAAGGTGCGAGGCGCATCAGTTCATCCTCTGAATAAGAGACGATCGGGGTTGACGCCCCTGTCGCATGATTCGGATGGCCGCGCGACTCCGCGCGGCCTCCGCGATGAATGATTAGCGAACCAGAATGTTCCGGAACTGCCAGGTATCCTTGGTGTCTAGATCTTCCGGGAACAGGCCGGGACGACCATCAAGCGGGGTCCAGTCGGTGTAGTGACCTTCCACGGGGCCGAGATAAGGCTTCTGAACCTCAAGGCAGCGCTTGAAGTCCATTTCGTCCGTATCGACGATGCCGGCTTCCGGATTTTCCAGCGCCCAGACCATGCCGGCCAGAACGGCCGAACTCACCTGAAGGCCGGTCGCATTCTGGTAAGGCGCGAGCTTGCGCGCTTCTTCCAGCGACAGGCGCGAGCCGTACCAGTAGGCGTTCTTGTCGTGGCCATAGAGCAAAACGCCCAACTCGTCGACGCCATCCACCAGCTCGCTTTCATCTAAGACGTGGAACTCGCCTTGCGCCTTGCCGGCAGCGCCGAACATCTCGTGCAGCGACAGAACCGCGTCGTTGCAGGGATGGTAGGCGTAGTGACAGGTCGGACGATAGGTGATCTCGCCCTTCTTGTTCGTGGATGTGAAGAAATCGGCGATCGAAATCGCTTCATTATGGGTAACGAGGAAGCCGTATTGCGGGCCGGGCGTCGGGCACCAGGTGCGCACGCGCGTGTTGGCGCCGGGCTGGTCGAGATAGATACCGAGCGGCTGGTCCTTGTCACCAAGGATGCCGGCGTTCTTCGGCATCCACTTTTCATGCGTGCCCCAGCCGAGTTCGGCCGGCTGCAACCCTTCGGCCACGAAGCCTTCCACCGACCACGTGTTCCAGAACACGTTAAAGGGCTTGGGATCTTTCGCGCGCTGCGTGTCGCGTTCGGCGATATGAATGCCCTGCACGCCAGCCTTTTTCATGAGCTTGGCCCAGCCGGCGCGGTCGTCGGCTGAAGGAACAGCGAAATCCATGCCGAGATCGGTCGCCAGATTGACCAGCGCCTGCTTGACGTACCAGGAGACCATGCCGGGATTGGCGCCGCAGCAGGATACGGCCGTCGTGCCGCCAGGATGGGCAGCCTGCTCGGACTTCATCGTTTCGCGCAGCGCATAGTTGGTGCGCTCTTCATTGCCGACCGTGTCATCGAAATAGAAGCCGAGCCAGGGCTCGACCACCGTGTCGATGTAAAGCGCGCCGAGCTTGCGGCAGAGGCGCATCAGATCGACCGAACCGGTATCAACCGAAAGGTTGACGCAGAAGCCCTGGCCGCCGCCTTCGGTGAGGAGCGGCTTCAGGAGCTTCTTGTAGTTCTTGGCGGTGACGGAGTCCTGGATGTAGCGGATGCCGCGCTCGTCCAGCAAAGCGCGATCCGTGTCCTTCGGATCGATCACGACCAAGCGGGACTTGTCGTATTTGAAGTGTCGCTCAATGAGCGGAAGCGTGCCTCTCCCGATGGATCCGAAGCCGATCATCACGATCGGGCCAGTGATTTCGCCGTGGATGGGCCAATTCGCTTCTGCCATTTTGTGCACACTCCTGTGTCTGTTGAGGAAGACCCCACCCTACACCATAGAAGTCAGTCACAATAAACCCCGGACAGCCAAAAGGGTCTTTTGGTTAAGGCCCCTCAACTTAGCAAACGTGCTGCGATGAGGCCGCGCAGGGAGTTGCCGACATAGATCTGGCCTCCTTGCAGATCTGCGGGGAAAAGCACCTGTTCTACGGCGCGGCCACTTTCAAGCAGTTCGCCGCGCAGCACGCCGGGCAGCAGGCCCGACGTCAAAGGCGGCGTCGCGAGGATGCCATCGCCGCGATCCACAAAGAGGTTGGTGATCGTGCCTTCGCATAGTTCGCCGAGTTCGTTGCTGAGCAGGACTTCCTGCGCTTCATGCTGAGCGAACTCCGCGCGTGCGGTCTCGTAAAGGGCGCGGCGGGTGGTTTTGTGAGCGAGCAAGGGATCGTGGCTCGGCAGCTTCGTTGCGGCCAGACGCAGGGTCCAGAT
>NZ_DAMBUH010000116.1:4739-5949 GCF_032053605.1 Tianweitania sp. | reverse complement strand
CCAGATCGTGTCCTTTGCCAGGGGTATGAAAGCTTGCGTGGTGGCTTCCGGGTTGCCGGCGCTGTCGAGCGTCAGGCGCACACGAAGCGCGTCTCGATCGCGCAGAAGCTCGGACAGAACGAGGTTCACCGCCGTATGATCAAAGCGAAAGCCGAGCATGGCGGCCGAGCGTTCGAGACGGTCGAGGTGGCGATCAAGGCGCAGGAAGCCGTGATCGGGTTCGTAACGGAAGGTTTCGATCAGGCAGTCCGTGGGATCGAGCCGGTGGCGAAGCGCGCCTTCAACAGACATTCTTCATACTCCGCTTGGGCGCCGGAATCGAACACGACCCCGCCGCCGACATTGTAAACGGCCTCGCCGGATGGATGCAGAGTGACCGTACGGATCGCGACGTTGAAACGCATCGTGCGGTCGGGCGCCATCCAGCCGATCGCGCCGCAATAGGCATCGCGCGGTTCAGCTTCCAGCGAGCGGATGACCTCCATGGCACGGATTTTGGGCGCTCCTGTGATCGATCCGCAGGGAAAAAGCGCGGTGAAGATGTCGCGCACCGTACGGTCACCAAGCAGTTTGGCACGCACGCGGCTGACCATCGTATGGAGGGTGGGGTAGGTCTCGACCTTGAAGAGGTCGGGCACATCGAGCGTGCCGACTTCGCTGATCAACGAGATGTCGTTGCGCAGGAGATCGACGATCATGCGGTTTTCGGAGCTGTTCTTCGGATCCTGGGCGAGGAATTGTCGCTGTTTTTCGTCTTCATCGCGCGACTTACCGCGTGGGACCGTGCCCTTCATCGGCCGCGTTTCGATCCAGCCGTCGCGGTCGATCTCGAAGAAGAGTTCAGGCGAGCGCGACAGGATGACCGGGCCGCCGAGATCGATCAGGGCACCGTATTTCACGGGCTGGCGCGCGATCAGGGCTGCGAAGGCAGAGACCGGATCGCCGGACCAGTGGGCGTGGATGGGGAAGGTGAGGTTGACCTGGTAGCAGTCGCCTTCGCGTAAGTGCTGGTGCACGCGCTCGAAGCGCTTGCGGTAGTCTTTGGCGCTCCATGCGGCGCGCGCGTCGAAGATCGGGCCGTTGGTGGGCTGGGCCTCTTCCAGAGCGAGATCGCGCTCTGCCGGGTGATCGAACACGCCAAAAAGACAGAGCGGAACGCGTCGCCGCTCGGGAAGGAGCGGGCGCAGCTTGGGTTCGAGGAGGTAGCCGG
>NZ_DAMBUH010000116.1:2200-4729 GCF_032053605.1 Tianweitania sp. | reverse complement strand
CCCAGCCATTTGCGTTGCTGGCGGGCTTCCTGAAGCTGGTCCAGGGCGCGCTCGAACGCGTCGGGCGTGTCCGCGCGGATGATCGCGCGCGGTTGTTCGAACAGAACCGAGCGGCCGGCGCGATCGTCGCGGAAGAAGGCGAATGGCTGCACGGTGAGGCCCGGTTGATGAACGCGCTTATTCCATCGCTTCCAACTCGTCGATCAACCCTTCTATCACCGACAGACCCTTGTTCCAGAACGCCGGATCGGAGGCATCGAGGCCGAACGGGGCTAGCAATTCCGAATGATGCTTGGTGCCGCCGGCGCGCAGCATGTCGAAATACTTGGCCTGGAAGCCGCTCTCGGCATTCTGGTAGACCGCATAAAGCGAGTTCACCAGGCAGTCGCCGAAGGCATAGGCATAGACATAGAAGGGCGAGTGGATGAAGTGCGGGACATAGGCCCAGAAGGTCTCGTAGCCCTCGCGTAAACGGATCGCCGGTCCAAGGCTTTCGGCCTGCACTTCCAGCCAGAACTGACCGATCTGGTCGGCGGTGAGTTCGCCGTTCTTGCGCTCGGTATGGACCTTGCGCTCGAAGGAATAGAAGGCGATCTGGCGCACAACCGTGTTGATCATGTCCTCGACCTTCTGCGCCAGCATGGCCTTTCGCTCGCGCCTGTCGGTGGTTTGATCGAGCAGGGAGCGGAAGGTCAGCATTTCGCCGAACACGGAGGCGGTTTCGGCGAGCGTCAGCGGGGTCGAGGCCATCAGCGCGCCCTGACCGCCGGCCAGAACCTGATGCACGCCGTGGCCGAGTTCATGCGCCAGCGTCATCACATCGCGCGGCTTGCCCTGGTAGTTCAGGAGCACATAGGGATGCGCGGACGGCACGGTCGGATGCGCAAAGGCGCCCGGGGCCTTTCCTGGACGCACGGCGGCGTCGATCCACCGCTTGTCGAAGAAGTCGCGCGCGATATCCGCCATCTTAGGGTCGAAGCGGTTATAAGCCGACAGCACGGTCTGCTTGGCGTCTTCCCAGCCAATGGTTGCGGTGGGGGCTTCGGGCAGGGGCGCGTTGCGGTCCCAGTTGTTCATCTGCTCCATGCCGAGCCACTTGGCCTTCAGGGCATAATAGCGGTGCGACAGGCGCGGATAGGCGGCCTGCACGGCTTGCGCGAGTGCGTCCACCACAGGCCGCTCGACGCGGTTGGCGAGATGGCGGGCGTCCGCGATGTCCTCGAAACCGCGCCAACGGTCGGAGATTTCTCGATCCTTGGACAGCGTGTTGGTGATCAGGCTGAAGGTGCGCAGATTGGCCTTGAAGGTCTCGGCCAGGGCTTCCGACGCCTTCTGGCGCAGAGCCGGGTCGGGATCCTGCAGGAGGTTGAGGGTGGGCTCCAGCGTGAGCTCGGCGCCATCCACGGTGAAGCGCAGCGCGGTCATGGTCTCGTCGAACAGCCGGTTCCAGGCGCCACGGCCTGTCACGGACTTCTCGTGGAACAGCTGCTCGACGCGGTCTTCGAGCTGGAAGGGCTTGTCCTTCCTAAGGTCGATGACCCAGGGGCGGTAATGGCCGAAAGCGGGATCAGCGTCGAGCGCATCGGCGATGGCCTGATCATCGACCTGGTTCAGCTCCAGCGTGAAGAAAAGAAGATGCGAGGAGGCATCCGTCATCTTTTCCTGGATGTCGCCGTAAAGCTTGGCGCGCTTGGGATCGGACGTGTCGCCGGCATAGATCAGGCCGGCATAGGACACGATGCGGCCGATCAGCTCTTCCAGGGCCTCGTAGTCCTTCATCGCGCGGCCGAGCCCGCCGCCGGTCTTGTCGGCGGCTTCGCTCGCGAGCTTGCCTTTCCAGGCCGCCTCGAAGCTCTTGGCGTCGTCTGCGGCGCGCTTGAGGTCGGTCTGGAGGTCCGGGGCGTCCATGGATGCGTAGAGGTCGCTCAGGTCCCATTCCGGCAGGTCGCTGAGATAGGGCATTGCCGACAAGGCCGCCGAGCTGGATGGCGAAGCTGCCTGCAAAGGTTCCAGGATGGAGTGGGAAAGGGGCTTGGCCATCTGACGTCTCATCATGCAGCCTGATCCACGGATGCGGATAAGGCTTTGTTCACCGGATTTCTTGAGCCGCTATTTAGGGTGCAATGGCACTATGATCCATAAGCCAATCTCGGCTGGCAGAATTCGAAAGGTGACGGCGCTTCTCCATGGCAGGTCCGGTCCTCATCATTGACGACGATCCGGTTCAACGCCGTTTGGTGGATGCCGCGCTAACGAAGTTCGGCTTCAGCACGCTTGTGGCCGATGGCGGCGCGGCGGCGCTGAGCATTTTGGACGGGCCGCAGGGCCGCGACGTCGCAATCATCGTGCTGGACATGGTGATGCCAGGAATGGACGGGCTGGCCGTGCTCGGCGAACTGTCCGCGCGCGGCGTGGAAGCGCCGGTGATCGTGCAAACGGCGCAGGGCGGGGTCGACAATGTCGTTGCCGCCATGCGCGCCGGCGCGTTCGATTTCGTGGTGAAGCCCGCGTCGCCGGAGCGACTGCACA
>NZ_DAMBUH010000116.1:0-1985 GCF_032053605.1 Tianweitania sp. | reverse complement strand
ATGCCGTCAACAACGCGCTGAAGGTAGAAAGCCGCGGCGACGAGCAGAAAAGACGGCGCAAGGGAACGCCGACCGCGCTGACCTTCCGCGATCTCGTGACCCGCAGCCCGAGCATGGACCGCGTGCTGCGGCTTGGCCAAAAGGCTGCGGCGTCCAACATTCCGATCCTGATCGAGGGGGAATCCGGCGTCGGCAAGGAGATGGTGGCGCGCGCCATCCAGGGCACCGGCGACCGGCGTTCCAAGCCGTTCGTGACGGTGAACTGCGGCGCCATCCCCGACAATCTCGTGGAAAGCATCCTGTTCGGTCACGAGAAAGGCTCGTTCACCGGTGCTACCGAAAAGCATGCCGGCAAGTTCGTGGAAGCCAATGGCGGCACGCTGTTTCTCGACGAAATCGGCGATCTGCCCGTCGATATCCAGGTCAAGCTGCTGCGCGCCGTGCAGACCGGCGAGGTCGATCCGGTCGGTTCCAAGCAGACGGTCAAGGTCGATATTCGCCTGATCTCGGCCACCCATCGCGATCTCATCCAGCGCGTGAAGGACGGGCTGTTTCGCGAAGATCTCTTTTACCGGTTGAACGTCTTCCCGATCATGGTGCCGCCGCTGCGGCAGCGGCCGGAAGACATCGCGCCACTGGTGCGGCATTTCATCGAGCGGCTGAGTGCGGGCGAAACGCGCGGCCGGGTGACCGGCATCATGCCCGATGCGCTGACCATGCTCGAAGCCTATGACTGGCCGGGCAATATCCGGCAGCTGGAAAACGCGGTTTTTCGCGCGCTGGTGTTGAGCGATGGGCACCTGCTTACAACGGGGGACTTCCCGCAGATCCGCGCGCAGCTCGGCGAGATCGATCTCGACGCCGTGAATTTTTCTCAAGCTAAACCGCTCGTTCTGAGATCGCCTCCGCCACCGAGTGCGGCAGAGGCTCAGCCGCTTTACGGCCTGATGCGCACGCATGACGAGCGCGGCGAGGTCCGGGCTTTGGCCGACATCGAAAGGGAAATGATCCGGCTCGCTTTGGAGCATTATAACGGCCAGATGAGCGAAGTTGCGCGCCGGCTTGGCATCGGGCGCTCCACACTTTACCGCAAGCTCAAGGAGTATGGGCTCGTGGGTGAAAGCGAGCATGACGAACGCCTTGCGTCATGATGCCACCGATTGCAGCCGCAACTGCCTGCTAATAAACGCTTTACCATCCCTGCCATAATCGGCCCGAGAGGTGGACATCGCCATCCTCTAACCGCATTTGGGCTTCAATAAGCATGGATTAACCATTAGGATCGACAATCGTGGTTACCGATTCACGAATGTCGTCCTCATCGGTGCTCGGGGACATCTAGCCGACAAGGCAGTATTTTGACCAAGACCGACGGCAAATTGAACGCTCAACGCTCGATTTTCTTTGGCTTGCCCAAGTGGCTTTCTGCGTCGTTCCTTATCGTCGCCTGTTTGTGCTCCGGCATGAGCGTTGCGTCCGCCGAAACCCGCACGCTCAAGCTCCACTTCATTCACACGAATGAAAAGGCCGAAATCACGTTCAAGAAGAACGGGAAGTACATTCCGTCAGGTCTGGCCCAGGTCAACAAGTTCCTGCGCGATTGGCGCCGCAACGAATCCACCAAGATGGATCCGCGGCTGCTCGATCTGGTGTGGGAGGTGTATCAGGCGTCCGGTTCGCGTTCCTACATCACCGTCATTTCCGCATATCGTTCGCCGGCAACCAACTCGATGCTGCGTGGCCGCAGCCGCACCACGGGTGTGGCCGAGAAGAGCCAACACATGCTCGGCAAGGCGATGGATTTCTATCTGCCTGACGTGAAGCTCTCCAAGCTGCGCGAACTCGGCCTCCGCAAAGGCGTGGGCGGCGTCGGTTTCTATCCGACCTCCGGTTCGCCTTTCGTGCATCTCGATGTCGGCAATGTTCGCCATTGGCCGCGCATGTCGCGCTCTCAGCTGATGGCCGTATTCCCCAAGGGCGACACG
>NZ_DAMBUH010000115.1:7719-10246 GCF_032053605.1 Tianweitania sp. | reverse complement strand
CGCTGCCGTTGCGCGCAATCCGATGATGGTTGGGGGCACGACGGCGTTTCTGATCGCGCTGTTTTTCGTGTCGGCGAATGCGATGTGGTATCAGCCGCACTTCCACAAAGGCGCGTTCTTTCCGACGCGCGACCTGCCGCAGAACGCGCTGCCGCTGGAGGGCGACGCGCCGGTTCAAAGGAACACGACCACGGGCGAGGCGGTGCCGTCCGGCGACCCTACGGTGCAGCAGGTGCAGACCGTGCTGCAGGACCTCAAGCTTTATCGCGGCAAGGTCGATGGCGCGCTGGGTACGGATACGGCCGAGGCGATCCTGACCTATCAGAAGATCGTCGGGCAGCCGATGACGGGCGAAATCGACGACGCGCTTCTGTCGCAACTCGGCGTTACCACCAGCACGGGCAGCACGGCTTCGATCAGGCCGGCTTCGACAACTCCGTCGGCTGCTGATCCGATTGCGCGCGCCCATGAAGCGGCGACCGGCTCCGTCGCGGCATCCGGCCTGCCGACGCAGGAGCGCATCAGCCGCATACAGGCGGGACTGCGCGCTTTCGGGAATGAGAGCGTGGAGATCGACGGCATGGTGGGCACCAAGACCCGCAATGCCATTCGTGAATTCCAGTCGCTGTTCGGCTTGGCTGTGACCGGCGAGCCCGACGAGGAGCTCTACGTCAAAATGCGGGAAATCGGCCTGACCAGTTAAGATCAGGCCGATCGCCGACGTCGTTTAAACGAGTTCGCCGAGCGTGGTGGCGTCGAAGTTCTTCAAGCCGGCTTCGTCCTGCGCGCGGATCTTCGTGACCCATTGCGGGTCGGCGATCAGGGCACGGCCTACCGCGATCAGATCGAACTCCTCGCGCTCCATGCGCTGCAACAACTGGCTGATGTCGCTGCGCTGCGAGTTCTCGCCCTTGAAGGCACCCATGAAGTCGCTGGACAGGCCGACCGAGCCGACGCTGATCGTGGCGGCACCGGTGAGCTTCTTGGCCCAGCCCGCGAAGTTCAAGCCTTCCGGCCCATCGACATCCGCAAATTCCGGCTCCCAGAAGCGGCGCTGTGAGCAATGGAGAATGTCGGTTCCGGCTTCCACCAGAGGCACCAGCCAATCCGCCATTTCGTCCGGCGTGTGGGCAAGACGGGTCGTGTAGTCCTGCTGCTTCCACTGGCTCAAACGCAGGATCACGGGGAAGTCCGGTCCGACGGCAGCGCGCACAGCCTTGACGACCTCCACGCCAAAGCGCGACCGCTCCTTGAGCGTTGGGCCTCCCCAAGTGTCGGTGCGCTCATTGGTGCCGCTCCAGAAAAACTCGTCGATGAGATACCCATGGGCGCCGTGGAGTTCGACCGTGTCGAAGCCGAGACGCATGGCGTCGGCTGCCGAGCGCGCGTAGGCCGCGATCGTGTCGGCGATCATCTCTTCGGTCATGGCGATGCCGTGGGGCTTGCCGGGTGCGAGGAGGCCGGAGGGGCTTTCGATCGGCCCGGGCTGTGCCCAATCCAGGCCCTTGATGACCGTGGAGCCGGTATGCCAGACCTGCGGTCCCATCTTGCCGCCAGCGGCATGAACCGTGTCGATGACAGTCTTCCAACCGGCGAGAGCGGCTTCGCCGTGGAAGAAGGGGATGCCCGGATGGTTGCGCGAGCCGGGACGGTCGATCACGGTGCCTTCGGACAGGATCAGGCCGACATCGCCTTCTGCGCGGCGGCGGTAATAAGCGGCGTTGGTTTCCCCGGGGATGCCCTCGGGGGCAAAGGTGCGCGTCATGGGGGCCATGACAATGCGGTTTTTCAGTTCAAGCGACTTCAGTTTGAACGGCTGAAACAGCACGTCGACATTCGACAAAGACATAAAGCAAAACTCCGTGAATTTACGCGGCTGAGGTATACACTAGATACCAGGTGTCAATGAGGCACCTGAGCGACACCAGGTAGGCCGGAAGATACCAGGGTCCCTTGTTGCAACGAACCGAGAGGGGAAACGATGCCGTCAACACCAGCAAATTCCGCAGGCGAGAAGAGCCCCAACCGGGTCATTCTCGATCAGATCACCGACAAGTGGTCGATCGCGGTGCTGGCCGCCCTGTGTGAGCGGCCGCTGCGGTTCAACGAGGTGCGCCGGCAGCTGGGCGGCGTGACGCAGAAGGCGCTGACGCAATGTCTGCGCCGCCTGGAGCGCAATGGCATCGTGGCGCGCCGGGTGCTGTCAGGCTCGCCAATCGCCGTGGAATATTCGGTGACTCCGCTGGGCGTGACGCTGAAGGAGCCCTTCATGGCCCTGAACCAGTGGACTCTGGACCATATGGCCGAGGTGCATCGCGCGCAGGACGTGTTCGATGCAAGGCGTATGGATGAGGCGGCCTGAGATGCGGCTGACTTCGGACTTCTTTGTTTCGGCGCTGACGCGGCGCGTGTTTGGCGATGGCGGCTTTGCGGCTGTTGTTCGCAAGGGTGCGACGGAAGCGGGCGCGGTGTTCGTGACGACGCGCAACCGCATGGGCGAGGTGACCCTGTTCGGGCCGGCGCCGCA
>NZ_DAMBUH010000115.1:4632-7709 GCF_032053605.1 Tianweitania sp. | reverse complement strand
AGCGGCAGTTTTCGCTCATGCTCGAGGGCGCTGACGATGCGGCCGTGGAAGCGCGACTGGCGAAGGAAATGCGCTTCGATCCCGATATCTGGGTGATCGAAATCGAGCCCGGCAAGCTGACGGTGGATGAACTGCTCTCGGTCGCGGCTTAAGCGACCTGATGGGCCCGCTGCGGCTGGGCTGCAGCATTGCCGTTGCCGGCCAGACGGCGGCTGACGCCGGCAAACACGGCATCGGCCTGGTAAAGCCGCAAGGTAGCCGCGGCTTCCTCCGGCGAGATCGCTTCATAGCGCGACACGAAGGATTGGATGGCCTGCGCGTGGCCGAAGCCGGAGGGAAAGGTCGCGGCAACAAGCAGGAAGGCTTGTTCCGGGATAAGCCGCAACGCCTTCAGCACGCGCGAGAAATCGCGCTTGTCGGACGAAGCCACGATGGAATGCGCCTGGCCGCCTTCGATCTCCAGCGCTTCGGCAAGGGCTGTCTCGAAGAACGGAAGTGAGCCGGTCAAAGCGGTTGCGCGGAGTGTCTCATAGGCGGGATGAGCAAGATGCTGCTCGGACGCGGTGTGGTCAGCCGGTGTAGGCTGCATCATGGCGCGCAGGCTTTCGCGCGCGGCTTCGGCGATGCCGGGCTTGGCAAGACGCTGGCGTGACAGCAACGCCTTTTCGATCAGCACCGCTGTGGTGGGCGTGAGATCCTTGCGCTGGATGATGACGCGCGCATGGCTGGCACCGCGGCGGCCGACAAGAGCGACGAGGTCGACATCGGTCAGGGCGTTGGATTTCAGCAGAAGCGGTGCGGCGATCTCGATGCGCTCGCCGGCAAGCCGTCGGACGAGGGCAGGCGGGGCGAACTTGCTTTCACTGAGGACTGCGGACACATAGCGCCGTGAATCTTCCGAGACGCTGTCATAAAGCTGAAGGCAAAGCTCCTCTAGCTGGATGATGTCGCGCCGGTTCGGCCGTGTCAGCGCACAGAATGCCGAGATCGCAGCACGAAACAGGCGGTCCGCGCGGCTCGCATCGTGCTTCTCAGCGATATGGCGGAAATCCTGTGACGCGGGCATGTCTGTTGGTTGAAAAGGGAGCCTGAAAGGCGCCCAAGCGCCTATCAATCAAATTAGCTTGGAGGCGTTAGCAAGCCATTAACCGTCAGCTGGCTGGATGGAAAACGGAGGCGTTGAGTCACTTGCTCCTATCGAAATGAGAGGGCTTGCAGATCATGACGAATATCTTGAACTTCAAACCGCGTGCC
Source organism: Tianweitania sp. (assembly GCF_032053605.1). Classification (NCBI taxonomy): domain Bacteria; kingdom Pseudomonadati; phylum Pseudomonadota; class Alphaproteobacteria; order Hyphomicrobiales; family Phyllobacteriaceae; genus Tianweitania; species Tianweitania sp. The sequence continues at coordinate 6,455 of NZ_DAMBUH010000115.1, read as the reverse complement.
GAAAGCAGAGCGGGACAGCGCAGGCCGGAAACACCTGCGGACATCATCATCTTTCCCGGCGTTCGCTATGAGCGCATCGGTTGCGACCAGGCGAGTGCTTCAAGACGCGAGGGTGCGACGCTGTCCACGGCGCTGGTTCCGGTGCTACTACGGGGCTGAGGCCGCGTCTTCGGTCAGCGGCTGGCAGTTGAGGTCGCGGAAGAAGCGGTCGGCAACGCTGTTCCAGCTTTGATCGGGCACCAGCGCGCGCACGAGCGCTATGCCTTCGCTGGTCGTGCTTTCGATGAACACGGCGCGCTCGAGATCGGTCGGCATGGCGCGGCGCATCTCGACCATCTGCAAGGGCGACAGGATTACCACGTCAAGCAGGCCGGCGGATGCGGCGCGGTCGGTGAGGCTGTAGGTGGTTTGCCCGGCGCGATCATGGATCGAGAGGCTCCAGAACGGTAGCTGATGCAACGAGGACAGTTGCAAGCCGCCATCGGCGAGATCGAAGCGGCAGGCGGCGGCGCGAAACAGCGGATCACCGTTGCGCACCAGCGGCACGACCTCGGCGCCCGAACCGGTAGCGGGCGTCACTTGATAAAGCTCGCCGGCCTCTTCCAGCTGGCTCCAGGCATCGCGCGCCGTGGTGTGCGGAATGAGGAACAGGATCGCGATGTGGATGATCGCGGCACCCACCAGGCCGACCAGGATCGCGTAAAGTAGCTTACCCATCGCAGGCGATCCGGCGAATGGCGGGAAGGTTGGTGTCGGACGCCGAGCGGTTGGCCAAAGGCGTGTCATAAAGCGTGAGAACAAGCTGCATGGAGCCGGTGCCGGATACAGGCAGCCAGTTGCCGGATGCGGGCTCGGCACCGACTTCAACAACGAAGCGCGTCGTTTCTGCTTCGCGCAGAATGGCGAGCGAGCTGGTCGCGGCGGCGCGTTCGCCGATGCCCTTCAGCGCCACCTGATTTTCATCCGTGGCATAGAGCGTCCAGAAGCGGGCAGGCGGCGTTTCGCCCTCGACCGCATAGCGGCACTGGATGCTGAGCGGCTGGTTCTGTGTATCCACCGACGCGCGGAACTCGACGCCTTCGGCGCGGCCAAGCGCGAGGCTGCCTTCACGGGCATAGCGAGCCTGCATATAGGGATCAGCATCGGGCGTGCCGACATCGGGGAAGGCGACCCACGGGCCGACGCGGATGGCGCCGAAGCTCGCACTATGGTTCAGCGCATAAAGCACGCTGCCCGCGCCGCCGCCGAGGGCGATCGCAAGCGTGAGGCCAACAAGGAGAACGGTTTTCAGCATGACAGCGCCGTGGCGAGGTGACCCGCCATAGCGTGAGCCGGGTTCTCGCTGCAAGCAGCCTGATCAGGCGAAGCGGACAGGCTCAAAGTGCAGACAGCTTGTCTGCCGCCGAAGGTTGCGCCGGCGCGCCGCCGAAGGCCGCTTCGATCTCGGCCAGAACGCGGGTCGTGGCCGGCGACAGGATGCGTGGCGCTTCTTCTGCCGTGCTGTCGCCGCCCGACGATGCCAGGCTGGCGATGGCGTCGGCATCGGCAGGCTTTTCGAGGAAGGGCTTCTGAATGCCCGGGATCGGCTTGATCTCCACGTTGCGATGCGCATAGGCCATCAGCCGCTGCCAGACCATGGCGGGCAGGGAGCCGCCGGTCATCTCGTTGGTGGAAGTGAAGTCGTCGTTGCCGAGCCAGACGGCGGCGAGATAGTTGCCGGTGAAACCGACATACCAGGCATCGCGATAGGCCTGCGTCGTACCCGACTTACCGGCCGAGCGAATGCCGGGCAGGGCGGCGCGGCGCGCAGTGCCGATCTCGGG
>NZ_DAMBUH010000115.1:1767-4622 GCF_032053605.1 Tianweitania sp. | reverse complement strand
GAACCTGAACGAGCATGGAGTTCATCGAGGCCGTCGCCTGTTCCGAAAGAACGCGGTGGGGCGCGGGCGCATCGCGGTCGCGATCATAGAACACCTTGCCGGAATGGTTCGAGAGCTGGGTGATGCCATGGCGCATGCCGGCCATGCCGCCATTCGCGAACACTTCATAGCCGGTCGCCTGATCCATCACGGTCATGCCGGATGTGCCGAGCACCATGGTCTTGTGGCCTTCGAGCTTGGATTCCACGCCAAAGGATTCCGCCATCGCCTTGATGGGCGGGATGCCGAGATGGTCCTTGGCGAGACGCACCGGCACGGTGTTGATCGACTTCACCAGCGCGGTGGTGAGTGTCATGCGGCCGGAAAAGGAGCGACCGTAGTTCTTGGGCGACCAGCCGTTCCAGGTGATCGGGCCGTCGGAAATGGCTGAGTCCGGCTTGAAGCCATTTTCCATCGCGGTGGCATAGACATAGGGCTTGAACGACGAACCGGTCTGGCGCAACGCCTTGGTGGCGCGGTTGAACTGCGAGGTGCCGTAATCGCGCCCGCCGACGATGGCGCGCACCGCGCCGTTGGTTTCCAGCATCACCAGCGCGCCTTGGTCGACCCGGTACTGTTTGCCGTGCTGGCGCAGCATGAATTCGAGCGACTCTTCGGCCGCATGCTGCAGGTTCAGGTCGATCGTGGTGCGCGCGACCATGGAGCGGATGCCATAGGGCTCGGCGATCTGCTTGGCCTGTTCGAAGGCCCAGTCGAGGAAGTAGTCCGGGCTCGCACGCTCTCCGCGATCCACCACGCTGGCCGGATGCAGGCGGGCGGACAGGACCTGGCCTTCGGTAAGGAAGCCGCCCTGGACGAGGTTGCTCAGCACTTCATTGGCACGACCGCGCGCGGCCGGCAGGTTGATATGCGGCGCGTATTTGGCGGGCGCCTTGAACAGGCCGGCGAGCATCGCGGCTTCCGACAGGTTGAGGTCCTTGACCGACTTGCCGAAATAGAAGTCTGCCGCCGCCGTGATGCCGAAGGTGCCGCCGCCCATATAGCCGCGGTCGAGATAGAGCTGGAGGATCTCTTTCTTGGTGAGGTTGGTTTCCAGCCAGATCGCGAGGAAGGCTTCCTTGATCTTGCGATCGAAGGTGCGCTCGTTGGTCAAAAACAGGTTCTTGGCAAGCTGCTGCGTCAGCGTCGAGCCGCCCTGCACCACGCCATTGGCGCGCATGTTCTCGCTCATGGCGCGGGCGAGGCCGAGGAAGTCGATGCCCCAATGGGTGAAGAAACGGCGGTCTTCGGTGGCGAGCAGTGCCTGGATGACATGATCCGGCATCTCGTCGATCGGCACGGAATCGCGCTGGATAATGCCGCGCTGGCCGATCTCGTTGCCGTAGCGATCAAGGAAGGTGACGGCGAAATCGCCCTGGTTGCGCCAGTCGGTGTTGGTTTCCTGGAAGGCCGGCATCGCCAGCGCCAGCAGGATTACCGTGCCGACCGCACCCATGGTGAAGCCTTCGGACGCCAGCTCGACCAGACCGCGCCGCCAGCCGCGCACGCGGAAGCGGCGCGAAAAGATGGTGATGTTTTCCCAGGCACGGCCGAACCGGAAGCGCGCTTCGTAAAGGCTGGAATCGAGCCAGGCATCCGTCGCAAGCATTGCGGCAGACAGGCGACCGCGTTTCCCGCGAGGTTTCTGTGGCTCATCCATGGCGACGGTCCGGCAAGCTTTTCTACGCGAAACAAACAAGTGCAAGCAGGTCGGGCGCGTCCCTTCGCCCGGAATTACGATGGCAGGCTTTCATGTCACAGTTCAAGGAGAAAGCGGTGCAGCGTCAGCGACTTCTGAATGCACGGTAGGGTGATTGACCTAACGAACTTGTAAGAGATTTGATGACGTTGCGTCGGTTCTCCAATTTGGCTTGGATCGAGAGCGCCCTGGCCGCCGCTCTGCATCGCGAAACCTTTGCGGACGCTGCGATCAGCTTTTGATATCGGACGGTCTTTCGGGGTATCGGACGCGCATGAAAGACCTGTTTCTTAGCTTTCCCCGATCCTTTTCCGTGCCGGCCTTGTGCTTGGGAACGGTCTTCTTCGCTGCGTCACTGACGCCGAGCCTTCTGCCGCGAGACTTCCTGGTTCAGGGCCTGTTGTCGGGTGTCGCCTTTTCGGTCGGCTACGCGATTGCGATGCTTCTGAAGTGGCTTGGGCTGTATCTCGGCTTGCACAAAGGCGTTCATCGCCGCCATGCCTTTCGCGTGAAGATCGTCATCACGATGATCGCGGTCGCCGTTGGAGCGGTGTTTCTGTGGCAGGCGTCTGCCTGGCAGAACTCCGTTCGGCTTCTCATGGGGCTGGAGCCGGTCGCCAGCGTGCGGCCGTTCGCCGTGGGTGGCATTGCGCTGGTCGTGGCGCTTGTTTTGACCACCCTTGGATGGCTGTTTCGCATAGCGTTCTTCACCATCGCGCAACGCTTGAAACGCCACCTGCCGCGACGACTATCCTATCTGATCGCGCTGGTGCTGGCCTTCTGGTTGTTCTGGTTCCTGGGCAACGGTTTGCTGGCCAGCGCCGTGTTCCGTGTGATGGATGCGTCCTATCAACAGTTCGATGCCTTGATCGAAGACAGCGTGGGACATCCGACGGACCCGCTGAAAACCGGCAGCTCAGCATCTTTGCTGGAGTGGGATCATCTTGGCCGGACCGGACGGCAGGCGATCGCGGCGGGGCCGAACAAAGCCGATATCGAGGCTTTCACCGGAGCATCCGCGTTGGAGCCGCTCAGGGTCTATGTCGGCGTGGAATCGGCCGAAACGATCGAAGATCGCGCGCAACTCGCGCTCGAGGAACTGAAGCGCATCGGCGGG
>NZ_DAMBUH010000115.1:260-1757 GCF_032053605.1 Tianweitania sp. | reverse complement strand
GGGTTCGATCGCTCGGTTCTTGTGATTGCGACGCCCACAGGCACTGGCTGGCTCGATCCCGCATCCCAGCAACCCCTGGAATATTTGCATCGCGGCGACGTTTCCACCGTGGTGGTGCAATATTCCTATCTGGCGAGTTGGCTGGCGCTTCTTGCGGAGCCGGATGTCGGTGCCGAGACGTCCAGGGCTGTGTTCGCGGCGATCTATGGTTACTGGCGCGATCTGCCCGCGGAAACCCGGCCGAGGCTTTACCTGCATGGCCTCAGTCTGGGGGCGCTGAACTCCGATCTGTCCACCAACCTGTTCCAGGTGATAGACGATCCGTTCGACGGCGTGTTCCTGGTGGGGCCGCCCTTCAACACGCCAACCTGGCGCGAAGCCACACAGGCGCGCTTGCCCAACTCCCCGGCCTGGCTGCCGCGTTTGGACAGCGCATGGCCGATCCGGTTCACCAACCAGACGAACCAGCTTGGTTTGGAGAGTGCCGGCAACGGGTTTCGCATCGCCTTTCTGCAATATGGCAGCGACCCCATCACCTTCTTCGATACCCGTGCCGCCTATCGCCGTCCGGCCTGGTTGGAGGGTCATCGGGCGCCGGATGTGTCCCCCGATCTGCGCTGGTATCCGGTCATCACGTTCCTGCAGCTGGTGGTCGATCTCATGACGGCCACCACGACCCCGATGGGCTACGGCCATGTCTACGCGCCCGAACATTATATCGACGGTTGGGTCTATGTAACGCGACCGTCTGGGTGGACCGAACCAGAGCTCGAACGGCTGAAAGCAATGCTTGGAGCGAAGCTGCGCGAACAGCTTTAGGCGCAGGTCGTTTGCCGGCCTCGCTTCAAATCCATCGCGCCATTTTGGGAGATAGGAAAATAGTCCTTGACACCGTGACGGTGCTCGAGTAGGTTACAGCTATCGTCAGACAGTTGTGACTGAGAGCCGGCGACGCGGGAATGGCGTCGGGGTAGACAGTCGCACGAGACGCATCAGCCGGGGATAGATTTTAGACATGACAGCAAAGGTCGGGCCGACCTGGGCGGCTCTTCGCGCGATCTATGAGGGTGCGCGACCCACACTTCCGATCCTCGCCACGGCGGGCCGTATTCCGGAAGATACCATTTTCGCCAAGGCCCTGCGGGACCAGTGGGTGGATGCCTATGCGGCAGGCACCGGGGCAGGACGCAAGCTTCGGCTGCAAGGCCGGATCGAAAAACTGGAAAAGCTGATCGATACGCTTATCGGCGAAAGCGAAGCCAGTCCCACCGTCGACAAATCACGCATCGACATGATCGGCGTGCTGTTTCGCGCCATCGAAAAGCTGAAGGACATGGTCTCGTCCCAGGAAGCGGAGGCGCAGGCGGGGAGTGGGGAAAGAGATGAGCGGGTCGGCACCATTATCCAACGGATCGACCAGCGCATCCTCGATCTCGCGCGGGGAACAGAAAGGGGAACAGCCAACAAACCTGGCTGAGCTCAGTGAAGACGAAGCGC
>NZ_DAMBUH010000115.1:0-250 GCF_032053605.1 Tianweitania sp. | reverse complement strand
GATCGCACGGGAATGGATCGCGATCGCCCGGCCGCAACAATATCCACTCTTTGCCGATAAGCCCGACACCTGGCTGGTGATTGGCGGGCGCGGGTCGGGCAAGACGCGGTTGGGCGCGGAGTGGGTCAATGCGATGGTGCGGGGCTATCCGCCTTTTGCGGAACTCGGCGACCGGCACGGGCAGATCGCGCTGGTGGGCGAGACCTTGGGCGATGTGCGCGAGGTGATGATCGACGGGCCGTCCGGCCTC
>NZ_DAMBUH010000114.1:9610-10290 GCF_032053605.1 Tianweitania sp. | reverse complement strand
GGAAGAGGCCGGGCAGCGCGGAACGCGCGCGGCGGTCGTGCTCGCGTCCGGCTTCGGCGAGGTGGGCGAGAAAGGCGCGGTTCTTGAAGCGGAACTGACGGAGGTGGCACGCCGTCACGGCATGGTGCTGTGCGGACCCAACTGCCTCGGCCTCGTTTCCCTCGCAAACGGCGCAGCCCTTTACTCCTCGACGCTCGATCCGGCCATGAAACGCGGGCGCATGGCGCTGATATCGGCATCCGGCGCCAGCGCCATCGCGCTCGGCAATTCCGGCCGCTTTGGCGTGTCGGCGCTTGTGTCGGTGGGCAATGCGTCTGTGACTGGCCTTGGCGATTATCTTCGCTGGTTCGCGCAGGATCCGGAAACGGACGTGATCGGGCTGGTCATCGAAGGCGTCCGCGATCCGGCCTCGATCGCATCGGCCATGGAAGCGGTGCATGCCGCCGGCAAGACCGCACTCGCGCTTCGAGTGGGCCGATCCGCTGAAGGACAGCGCGCGACGGCCGCTCATACCGGCGCGCTCGCCGGTGCTGCCGAAGCACAGGCTGCCTTCCTCGCGCGCGTGGGCATCGTCGATTTGCCTGATATGGACAGCTTCATCGAAGCCGGTGTGTTGTGCTCCGGTGGCAAGCGGCCGGCTGCTGGAGCTGTTGCCGTGGTTGGCGTCAGTGGCGGCGGCG
>NZ_DAMBUH010000114.1:0-9600 GCF_032053605.1 Tianweitania sp. | reverse complement strand
ATCGCCAGCGAAGTGGGGCTGCACCTAGCAACCCTTGCGCCGGAAACGGTGGAACGCCTGCGTGTGCTGCTTCCAGATTTCGCCACGCCGCAAAACCCGCTGGATGTAACCGGTGCCGCCTTCGGCGATCCCAATGTTTATCGTGGGGCGCTGGACGCTCTGGATGCTGATCCAAAGGTGGCCGTCACGATCGCCGCGCAAGATGCGCCGCCCGGCCTGTCTCCTGCCATTGCAGCCGAATATTCCGGCATCGCGGGCGCCGTCGCCGCCTATGAGGGCAAGACGCTTGTTATTGCGATGTCGAACCTTTCGGCCGGCCTGCATCCCGACGTTGCCGCTGCTTATGGCGATGCGGTCCGGCTTCAGGGCACCCGTGCCACGCTGACGGCCGTCGCGCGCTGCCAGGCGGCAAGCCAAACCGTGACATGGCACCAGGCAAGCAAGGGCAATGCACCGCTCGATGCTGAACCAGGCCCAATCAGCGAAGCCGCAGCTCGCGCCATTTTCGCTGGTATCGGCCTGACCGGCCCGATCGGCGAAGTCGCGGCAACCGCCGATCAAGCCGCAGCGATCGCCGAGCGGATTGGAACCAGGGTAGCGATGAAGATCGCGTCACCCGACATCGCGCACAAGACCGAAGCGGGCGGAGTCGTGCTCGGCGTGGACGGTGGTGAAGCAGCCGGCGTGGCTTTCGAGCGCATCATGGCATCGGCCAGGGCTTACGCGCCGGATGCGCGTTTGGACGGCGTACTGATGCAGGAAATGGTCGCCGGCGGCGTCGAGGTTCTGCTCGGCCTCGTTCAGCATCCGCCCTTCGGTCTTGGTCTGGTGGTGGGTGCCGGCGGAACCCTGACCGAACTGATGCAGGACGCTGCCTTTGATCTTCTTCCGATCGATGCCGAGCGCGCCGAGGCCATGATCGCGCGTACGCGCCTCGCCAAGCTGCTGGCCGGCATGCGCGGCGCGCCGGCGGCCGACCGCAAAGCGCTTGTCGATGCCATCGTCGCGCTGTCAGAGTTCGGCGAGCGGCATTCAGCGGCTATTGAGGCGATTGACCTCAATCCCGTCGCGGTTCTTCAGGAAGGCAAGGGGATCCGTCTGCTGGATTCTCTCATTCTGCGGGCCTGAGCGCCCGCAGTTTCAGCGAAAGGTCGCCAGGCGTTCGGTGAGGAGGGCGAAGAAGCCGTCCGCATCGACGTCGCGGATCCAGGTCGCGTTCCTTTCGCGCGAGGTGACACCCCACCAGTCCACCACCGTCATGCCGACGCAAAGCTCGGATTCGGTTTCGATCTCCACATTGCAGAGCCGGCCCTCGTAGAGGTCGGGCCGCAGCAGCCAGGCGATGACGTTGGGGTCATGCAGCGGGCCGCCGTCGGTGCCGTATTTGGCTTCGTCGAAGCGCTCGAAAAACTCCAGCCAGCCGGCAGCAGCCTCCGTTAGCGGCGTGCCGATCGCCCGGATGGCTGCGATCCTGTTGCGCGTGGTGAGAACCTTATGCGTGACGTCGAGTGGGATGATGGTCAGCGGAACGCCGGAGCCCAGCACGATCGTCGCCGCTTCCGGATCGACCCAGATGTTGAATTCCGCCGCCGGAGTGATGTTGCCGCCTTCGAACAGGCCGCCACCCATGGCGACAATCCGGCGGATGCGCGAAGCGATATCCGGAGCGCGTGTCAGCGCGGTAGCAATATTCGTGAGCGGCCCGAGCGGACACAGTGTCACCGCGCCCGGCGCTTCGCGGCGCAGCGTTTCAATAATGAAGTCGACGCCGTGCTGGTCCTGCAGGGGCATGGTCGGGTCTGGCAGATCCGCGCCATCAAGGCCGGTTGCGCCATGCACGTGTTCGGCCGTGCGCAGCGCCCTCTGCATCGGCCGGTCGCAGCCAGCAAAGACCGGGATGTCCGTGCGCTTTGCCAGTTCGCAGATTTTGCGGATATTCACTTCGGTCAGTGACAAAGGCACGTTGCCGGCGACCGCCGTAAGGCCGAGAACCTCGAGTTCCGGGCTAGCCAGAGCGAGAAGGATGGCGAAGGCATCATCCTGCCCGGGATCGGTGTCAATGATAATCTTGTCGGCCATGGCCTTGCCTTTCAGGGTAGAAGCGTGTCGTTGCCGTACGCTGCGGAGGTCGAGATGACGCGGTCGGGATTGAGAATGCCGGCAGGATCGAGGGCGCGTTTCAGGCGGCCCATAACGGCAAGTTCCGCCTCGCTTCGGCACAGATGCAGCCAATCCCGCTTGTCGGTGCCGATCCCGTGTTCGGCAGTGATCGTGCCGCCAGCATCGGCGACGGCGGTCAGCACGGCCTGTGCGATATCAGCGCCTTCCTCGGTTTCCACGATGTAGTGCAGATTGCCGTCCCCGAGATGGCCGAAGATGAAGGCGCGGGCCGTAGGATCGATGGCGGAAACACGATCGTTGGCCAGCTTAAGAAAGCAGTTCATTGCGTTCAACCGGATGCCGACGTCGAAGCCGTAAGACTGGCCTTGCGCATAAACATAGTCACTGACGCCGTCCCTGATTGCCCAAAGGGTCTCGAACTCGCGTCCCGACGAGGACAGTATGGCGTCACTGCACAATCCGATCTCAACGGCGTCGCCGAGTGCGGCGTGGAAGCGCTCAAGATCGGCATCGGGCATCTGTCCCTGGATATCCGTCAGCACATAGAGGCCGGCGCCTGGAGGCAGCGGTGGAACGATGCCCATATGCGCGATGGTGCCGGCGTAAACATCTGGAAAGACGATCTCGAAGGCCGCCAGCAGGTCGCCGATCCGCTCTCGAAGGAACACCAGCAGCTTGATGGCATCATCGACAGAGCCAAGCGACAGCAGCGCCGCACGTTCGCTTTTTGGAGCAGGGCGCAGACGCAGCTTCGCACGCGTCCCGACGCCGAGCGTGCCTTCCGAGCCAATAAACAACTGCCGCAGATCATAGCCCGCATTGTCCTTGGGTAGGCCGCGCATGCAGTCGATGATCGTGCCATCGGCCAACACGCCTTCCAGTCCGGCGACCTGATCGCGCATCATGCCGTATCGCAAGACGCGGATACCGCCGGCATTCGTGGCGATCATGCCGCCGATGGTCGCGCTTCCGCGTGCGCCGAGATCCACGCCGAACATGAACCCAGCTGCCTGCGCGACCTCTTGCACCGCTTGCAGGGGAACGCCCGCTTCCACCTCGATCGTGCCTTCGGCGACGTTGACCGCCGACATGCCGCGCATCCGCTCCAGCGAAACCGCGACTTCGCCATGGCGCGGCCTTGCCCCGCCGGCGAGACCGGTCAGGCCACCTTGAATAACCACCGGCTGACGCAGCTTTGTTGCGGTTTGCAGGATCATCGACAGATCCGCAGCATGCCTTGGGCGCAGCAGGAGGGAAGGTGGAATGCCGGGCACCCGCGTCCCGTCGGTGGCATTCGCGGGATTGACATTTGCGCCCTCGACAAAGGCATTGGCATCGAGATGCGCGCGGAGATGCGTAGCAAACTCAAGTCGCTTCTCAGGCATCATGGATGACGCCGCGGCGGCACGGCACAAGCTCTCATGCAGGTGAAGAGGAAGGTGAGGGCAGTCACAACGGCAACTCACAAGCGGCCAAGTTGGATCAAAGGGTGAGACAAACAACCATATTTGTCAAACCTATATTTAAACTGGATTTGGCCGCCCGACCCTGCCATGCTGGGCGGCAAAGAGGAGCGAAGATGGTCCTGAACTATGATGGCGTGGTGCGCGGCAGCGTTGCCAAGCAGGTGGCCGACAGCATTCGCGAAGCCATTCTGGACGGCCGTCTCAAGATGGATGAGCGTTTGCCGACGGAAGAAGAGCTGGCGCGCCGATTTGGCATTTCGCGGCCAACGGTGCGCGAAGCGCTAAAGCGGCTGGCGGCGCAGAACCTCATCCAGTCGAAGCGCGGTCCGTCCGGTGGCACCTTTGTCATGCGTCCCGATCCTGCAGGCCTGTCGGGAACCATCACGGCCGCCGCGACGCTGCTGGTCGGCGTCGGCGCCTTTGATATCGACGAAATCATCACGGCGCGTCGCGAAACAGAAGCAATCTGCTGCCGGCTGGCCGCTGCCAACCGCAACGAGGACGAGCTTGCTGCTATGGAAGCCGAGATCGCCCTTCAAAGCGACAGCGCGACGAGCGACGAAGAGTTCTGCGCTTCCGACGTTCGCTTTCACCGCGCGCTCGTGCGCGCCAGCCGCAACGGGCCGCTGGAACTCATGATGTATACGGTGATCGAGGCCTTCATCCCCATTACCAACATGATCGTGGTGCGCATGCGCGAGCGCCAGCCGGTCGTGTCCTTCCATCGCGACATGCTGGACGCGGTGCGCCGCCGCGATGCCCCGTCTGCCATCGAAGCTTTGGAGCGGCTGCTCGATTATCTGCGGGCGATGTACAATGCCACGCTGACCGCTCGCGCGGCGCGAAGCGCCGGCTGATCACCGAACCACACCGTATTGGGAGAAGATGCCATGTCCGACACGTTCCGTGCCTTGGTTATCGACAATGTTGAAGGCAATCAGACCATCGCGTTTCGCGATCTGTCCAAGTCGGATCTGCCCGACCACGATGTTCTCGTCGAAATTGCCTATTCAACGCTGAACTATAAGGACGGTCTCGCGGTCAGCGGAAAGGGGCGCATCGCGCGGAGGCTTCCAATGGTCGCCGGCATCGATCTGGCCGGCACGGTGGTGGAAAGCCGCTCAGCCGATTGGAAGCAAGGCGACAAGGTCGTCGTCAACGGCTGGGGTCTGTCGGAAGCCGAATGGGGTGGCTACAGCCGGTTCCAGCGCCTCAAGCCGGAATGGCTGACGCGCCTGCCGGATGCTTTCACGCCTTTGCAAGCCATGGCGATCGGGACAGCCGGCTATACCGCGTCGCTTTGTGTTGATGCGCTCGAAGACTGGGGTCGCATTCAGCCGAACGAGGGCGAGGTGCTGGTGACGGGTGCTGCCGGCGGCGTCGGGTCGGTTGCGATCAGCCTTCTGGCGGCGCGCGGCTACGCCGTCACGGCCGCAACAGGCAGGCCGGAAACACACGACTTCCTGACCGGTCTTGGAGCCACCAACTTCATCAGCCGTGAAGATCTCTCTGCCAAGGGTGGTCCGTTGCAGAAGGAGCGATGGACCGGCGGCGTGGATGCCGTGGGCTCGACGATCCTTGCCAATGCGCTGGCTCAAACGGTCCGGGGCGGGGCGATCGCCTGCTGCGGTCTGGCTGGGGGTGCTGATCTTCCCGCAACCGTTTTGCCGCATATCCTTCGCAGCGTTGCTTTGATCGGCGTCGACTCCGTCATGGCATCGGCGAGCCAACGTGATCGGGCTTGGCAGCGTCTTGCCCGGGATCTGGACCCTGGCAAGCTTGATACCCTGACGAGGGTAGAACCTTTGTCGAAGATCCAGACCCTTGGCGACGAGATACTGGCGGGCAACGTGCGAGGCAGGGTTGTCATAGACGTCTCGGCTTAGTTCCCGGCTTTCGCGTAGGCGCTGCCACTCCTGTCAGGAGCCCTTCGACCGGTCGGAACCAACCCATCCTCCATCGGTTCAGGGACTCCACAATAGGAATTTGTATGCGTACCAATCATGCTGTGCTCGAGCAGCCGACGTTGCCGAGCGCTGAAGAGCATTTGCGTGACTTCATTCTTGATCCGGAATTTCCCTGCGTCGGCGCGAAATCTGCGGCGCAGAAGGGTCGTATGACCGTTTACTCGGCACGCGATATTCGGAGTGCCTGGAACGATGTCGAAATCCAGGATGCCTTGATGCAGTTCGCCTGGGCCTATTCGAAAGATCCGACGCTGTTCACCAGCTTTGCCGTTGTGTTCGAAGGGCCTGACGATCTCAGCGAAACCGCGTTTGAAACGGCCTTATGGGAGCGCGTCCAGTCCTTGGCCGATAAGGATGCCTGGCGCGGGCAGAAGCATGATCCGCGCGTCAGTTCCGATCCGGACGACCCGCATTTCTCGTTGAGCTTTGGCGGCGAAGCGTTCTTTGTGGTTGGTCTGCACCCCAATGCCAGCCGTCCCGCGCGGCGCTTTGATCGGCCGACGATGGTGTTCAACCTGCACGATCAGTTCGAAATGCTGCGGCAGCAGAATCGCTATGAGAAACTGCGCAAGGCGATCCTCGATCGCGACGTAAAGCTCGCCGGCGACATCAACCCGATGCTGGCGCGACATGGCTCGATTTCTGAGGCGCGGCAATACAGCGGACGCGCCGTCAACGATGACTGGCGCTGCCCGTTCGGCCGAAAGGCTGAAGCGGAAGTGGTGCTTGAGCCCGCGACGGTGGGCGCGGACAACAAGAAGCGTTCGTGATGGATCATGCACATCATCACCACCACGTCATCCCGCCGCGCAGTGGCGACGCGTTCGAAATGAAGGCCGGACAGACGCTGACGGTGATCGACGCGCTTGGCGCGCAGGTCGCCGATCTCTTAGCGATCAATGCTGCCGACAAGCGCGAGATGCTGTCATCCGGGCGCACGCTCGATTATGCCGAGCGCATCTATCTCACAACCGGCGACAAGCTCTACTCCAACCGCTCCAACGTGATGCTGGAGATTGTGGAGGACGATGTCGGCCGGCACGACTTTCTGCTGACGCCGTGTTCCGAAGCGACGTTCCGCATGTGCTATGACAACGAGCCACCGCATCGCGGTTGCCTCGGCAATTTGGCTGCAGCGTTGCAGCCGTATGGGATCGAGGAGGACGCTATCCCGATTGCCTTCAACTGCTTCATGAACGTGCCGGTGGATGGCGAAACCGGCAAGCTCAAGGTCCTGCCACCGCTGAGCAAGGCCGGCGACCGCATCGTGTTCGTGGCCAGAATGGATCTCATCATCGGGCTGACTGCATGCTCCGCGCCGGCCAGCAACGGCGGTAGCTTCAAGCCGATCCATTACGAAGTGCGTTGAACCTTTAGTTTGCGTGCGCCGCGCAAGGCGCACGCTGCCCGCTAGGGTTGTTCCAACAACATCGCGATACCCTGGCCGACACCAATGCAAAGGGTCGCTACCGCGCGTTGCACCTTTCTGTCTGCCAGATCGATGGCCGTTGTCAGCGCCAGGCGCGCCCCGGACATGCCGAGAGGATGGCCAAGCGCAATCGCGCCGCCGTTCGGGTTGATAAAATCGGCATCGTCGGGAAGGCCGAGTTGGCGAAGGCAGGCAAGTGACTGCGCCGCAAAGGCTTCGTTGAGCTCGATTAGATCGACGTCGCCGATGCCAAGCCCCTTGGTTGCGAGAAGCTTCTGCGTGGCAGGCACCGGGCCGATGCCCATGATCGAGGGCGCAACCCCAACGGTCGCCATGCCCGTGATCCGGGCCAACGGGCTCAGGCCGTATTTTGCAACGGCACTTTCCGATGCAATCAACAGCGCGGCCGCACCGTCATTTACGCCGGAGGCATTGCCCGCCGTCACCGTCCCGCCCGGGCGGAACGGGGTGCCGAGAGCGGCGAGCTTTTCCAGCGTGGTCTGACGCGGATGCTCGTCGCGATCGACCCTGATCGTCGTGCCCTTACCGGCTGAAACGTCGACCGCAGCAATTTCGCGGGCAAAGCGGCCGCTGGCTTGAGCCGCAAGGGCGCGTGCCTGGCTGCGAAACGCAAAGGCATCCTGGTCGGCGCGGGAGATGCCGTATCTTTCGGCCACGTTCTCCGCCGTTTCGGGCATTGAGTCGATGCCATATTGCTTCTCGATCAGCCTGTTGACGAAGCGCCAGCCGATCGTCGTGTCATGGATCTCGTTTTGACGGGAAAACGGCGTCGTTGCCTTCGGCATGACGAAGGGCGCGCGTGACATGGATTCCGCGCCGCCAGCAATCATCAGATCGGCTTCACCCACACGGATAGCGCGCGCGGCATAGCCGACCGCATCGAGCCCGGAGCCGCATAGCCGGTTGATGGTCGTGCCTGCGGTTGTTTCGGTGAGACCCGAAAGCAGCACCGCCATGCGCGCGACGTTGCGATTGTCTTCGCCCGCCTGGTTGGCGCAGCCGAGCACGACTTCTTCTATCGCTTCGGCCGGGATCTGCGGGAAGCGCTGCATCAAGGCGCGGATGGGGTGGGCGGCAAGATCGTCCGTCCGCACCGAGGAAAGACTGCCGCCATAGCGACCGATGGGCGTGCGCAAGCCGTCGATGATGTAAGCGTTGCCGACCATTACTGAATTCCTGCCTGAACCATCGGCCCACCGCGCCAAGCGGGGTAGCCATAGCCATTGATCAGAACGAGATCGATGTCGGACGCGCGCCGAGCGATGCCCTCGTCGAGGATCTTGCGCCCTTCGGAAACGATCCCGTCGAGCACGCGCGCAACGATGTCGGCGGCTTCAAAGGGACGGCGGTCGACACCGGCCTCTCGAGACGCCTGTTCGATCATAGCGGTCACTTCGGGATCGACCATGCGGCGACCGTCCGGGTAGGCGTAGTAGCCTTTGCCGCTTTTCTGACCAAAGCGCCCGGCTTCACACAGGTGGTCAGCGATGGTCACATAGCGCTCGCTCGGATCACGCGTTGCTGCGTTACGCTTGCGGCGCGCCCAGGAAATATCGAGGCCGGCAAGGTCGTTGACGGCATATGGACCCATGGCGAAGCCGTAGTTTTCCAGCGCCGCATCGATCTCATGCGGCAGCGCGCCGTCTTCCAGCATGAAGTCGCATTCGCGGCGATAGGCTGTGAACAGGCGATTGCCGATGAAACCTTCGCACACGCCGCTGACCACGCCGAGTTTGCCGAGACGTTTGACGACGGCAAGCCCGGTTGCCAGCACATCTGGCGCGACTTGTGCTGTGCGAACCACTTCCACCAGCCGCATGATATTGGCCGGCGAGAAGAAGTGCAGGCCAAGGAAGCGCTCGGGATTTGTCACGACGGCTGCGATTTCGTCCGGATCGAGATAGCTGGTGTTGGTCGCGAGAATGGCGTCCGGGCGGACGATGGTGGAGAGTTCGGCGAAGAGCTCCGTTTTCACCGCAAGATCGTCGAACACGGCTTCGATCACCAGATCGCAGGGGGCAAGCGCCGTCCGGTCGGCGAAGGTGCTCAGGCGATCCAGTTGCTCGGCGCGATCGGCTTCGCTGATGCGGCCGGATTTTACCAGCCGCGCAAATAGACCTTCGATGCGAACGCGCCCGGCTTCCATCGATGCCTCGTCGCGCTCGACGACGCGCACCGTGAAGCTTGCCTGAAGAAAGGCGACGGCAATGCCAGCGCCCATCAGACCCGCGCCAACGACGCCGACGGTTTGAACGGCCCGAGGCTTGACCTCTTCCAGGCCCGGCACCTTTGCAGCAACGCGCTCGGCGGCGAAGACATGCCGCAGCGCCTTGGATTGATCGGACTGAACCAGTTCGAGGAAGCATGCGCGCTCGGCGGCCAGCCCCTCATCCAAGGGCATCTGTGCCGCCTGGAGAACAAGGCGTGCGGCAGCAGCCGGCGATTGCTGTCCGCGCGCTTTCTTCTCCACGGCAGAAAATTGCTTTTGCGCTTCACCTTCATCGAAAGCCGGCACGGCGAGCGAACCGGTTCGGCGCGGTTCGCAGCCCGCGAGACTGTTGGCGAGGGCCATGGCGGCGCTGACAAGATCGCCCTC
>NZ_DAMBUH010000113.1:0-10397 GCF_032053605.1 Tianweitania sp. | reverse complement strand
CGGGCAGGGCCGCCGGTGGCGAAACGAGCCGCTTTCTTGGGGTCGCGGTTCTTGCCGCGCGGGGGCTTCACGTCGATCGAACTCCAGCAGTCGCCCGCTTGTGACATAGCGCACGGGGTGTCGCAACGCTCCCCAACGTCACAGTTGCGACAGGAAGAGCGGGCTCAAGCCTGCGAGCGATAAACGGCGATAGCTGCTGCCAGGTCTTCGAGCGCCGCGCCCACAGACTTGAACAGCGTGATTTCGTCCGCGCTTTGCCGGCCTTTCGCAGTTCCGCGCGTCAGGTCGAACAGGTCGCCGACGATCGCACCTTCGCTCAACGCACCGGATTGCAGCGCCTGCACGATATCGCCGGCTTCCTTCGTCGCGCCGGCTTTCGTATCGACATAAACACGCGCTCGGACAATCGCCTCGTCATCGCTTTCGCGCATCGCCGGCGTGAAGGCGCCGACCAGATCGACATGCGTGCCAGGCTTCAGCAAAGCGCCCTTCACCAGCGGCACGGTGGACAAGGTCGCGCAGGAAATCACGTCGGCCTGCGCTTGCGCCGCATCGAGATCCTCTGCGACCTCAGCCTCAAACCCATCCGCCTGTAATTGTTCGACAACCTTCGCCGCATTGGCTGCGGTGCGGTTC
This sequence comes from Tianweitania sp., assembly GCF_032053605.1. Lineage (NCBI taxonomy): Bacteria > Pseudomonadati > Pseudomonadota > Alphaproteobacteria > Hyphomicrobiales > Phyllobacteriaceae > Tianweitania > Tianweitania sp. The sequence continues at coordinate 9,761 of NZ_DAMBUH010000113.1, read as the reverse complement.
CACACGAGAACACGTCCCAGCGGCCGGACCGCACGATGCGCTTTCGCAAGATGCACGGACAAGGCACCAGCACCGACGATCAGATGCGTCTTGACGTCTTCGCGTGCGAGGTAGCTCGCCGCCAAGGCCGACGCACAGGCCGTCCGCCAGACCGTGATCTTCTGCCCGTCGATCAGCGCCTGCGGCTCGCCGGTCGCCGCATCGAGCAGCAGATAGTTGCCCATCACAGCGGGCTTGTTGATCGCGTTGTTATCCGGCGAGACCGTCACGATCTTGATGCCGATATGGCCGTTCTCGGACGTGCCGACGGCTTTCAGGTCGCTCCAGGCAGGCATCAGGAGAAGCGTGGCGTCGGCGCCGTCCGGCCGCTCCACCGTATGGTGGTGGCGCACCGGCTGCACGGCGCCGTCATGGAAGGCGGTGCGCAGAACCTCGATCAAACCCTCATAAGACAGCGCGCGGTCAACCGCTTCCGGTCCGATGATGAGCATGTCTGAATTCCTGAATGGTAGTTTAAGTGCGGGCGAGAGCCGTGCCTGTCGCGGACGCCGAGACCGGCGCGGTCGGCACTTCATTGGCGCGGTTGGCCACGACGCGCAGATTGTCGACCTCGAGCCCGCGCTGGCGCGCCAGCTTGCGATAGCGATGCTGCGCAAGCCAGGTCGCAAAGCTGCCGATCAGCGCGCCGATGATGAGCATCAGGAACAGGTAGATGAAGAACGGCATCTGGATCGTCAACGCGGGATTGCCGGGATTGAACGGATCCATGGTGAAGGGCACCAAAGCGCGATTCGCGACTGCGAGCGCAATCAGGATCACCGCGATCGGCACCACGATCACGACCATGAAAAAGCGCGTCAGCATGCGGCTTAAACCCTCGAATCCAAGTTGAACAGGTGTGGCGTTAGGTTGAAAACCTAGCCGTCACTTCTCAACATTCAAGCGTTCGCGCAATTCCTTGCCGGTCTTGAAGAAGGGGATCCACTTTTCCTCGACCTCGACGGACTCGCCCGTGCGCGGATTACGGCCCGTGCGCGCCGGCCGGTTCTTCACCGAAAACGCGCCAAAGCCGCGCAGTTCGACGCGGTTGCCGGTCGCCAGCGCATCGGTAATCTCGTCGAAGATCGCGCTGACGATGTTTTCCACATCGCGCAGGAAGAGATGCGGGTTCTTGTTGGCAATGATCTGAACGAGCTCGGACTTAATCATCGGAACGGAACTCTGCGGCTAAAGTGTCAGGAAGTATAAGGGGATGAGGAGCTGGCTGAGCAAGGTTTCAGCGGGCTGGCGATGTGTCAGCAGGGTGCCAGAGCGAAAGCAGACCGTCAAGAAAGAGGTGCTCCCCGCCGACTTCGCCAAGCAGCACACGCACCGTTTCGCTCAGGCTTTCGCGACCGGTCAAACCCGCGCGTGAACTGAAAAGCGAAAACCAGCCGTCCTCTTCCTTCTTCTTCCATTCCACGACGAGCAGATCCGCATCGACGCCCTTGGTGCCGAGCCAGGCAACGGCTTCGCGCTCGCCGCCCAGCTCGTCGATCAGCTTGTTCGTCAGTGCCTGCCGGCCGGTGAAGATCGAACCGTCGGCGAGCCGCAGCACCTCGTCGCGCGGCATGCCGCGGCGTTCGGTCACCAGGTCCACGAACCAGTCATAGCTGTCCAGGATCATGCGCCGCATCATGGCGCGCTCTTCGTCGGTGGTCGGGTTGAACGGGCTCGGCTCTGCCTTCAGCGGCGAGGATTTAACCTCTTCCAGCTTGATGCCGAGCTTGTCCATCAGCCCGGTCACATCCGGAAACTGCACGAGCACGCCGATCGAACCGACAATGGAGGATTGCCGCGCCACGATATGATCGGACGCGCTGGCGATCATGTAGCCGGCAGAAGCGGCCAGCGTACCGACCTGCGCCACAACAGGCTTCTTCTCCGCCAGCCTGCGGATTTCCTCGTAGATGGCCTCGCCGCCGGCGGTGGTGCCGCCAGGCGAGTCGATGTTGAGGATCACGCCTTTGACCGCATCGGCCTTGCGAATGTCGTCCAATCGCTCGAGCAACTCGTCGTCTTCGGTGATCGTGCCTTCGATCTTCACCTTGGCGATGTGGCTGATCGGCCCGCTCGTGAACTCACCGTCCGCCGACAGGAACCGCGCGCCGGCGATGACCACGCCAGCCAGGATCAGGATCGTCGCGATGCGCCAGAAGCTCAGCTTGCGCCGCAGCCTGCGGCGGTCGATCAGGTCGTCGGCTCGGCTGGCCATGGATCCCTCGGCACGTGCGGATTGTTTTCGCTTCTCTAAAGCAAGATCGGCCGGATGGAAACGCTTTGGCTGACCGATTGCCAACGGCCTGACGGCCGCGTCGGTAGGAAAGTTACTAGGCCTTTCTTCTGCAACGGAGATGCCTTAGTTTTCACGTAATACATATTGATATATTGCGTGATCTTGAGTGATCAGTCCGGTCCGACTTCTGCATCCTTCCATGGATGCCTGGCGGTTTCGAACGGGCGATACTATCTCAGCGTTTTCATTCGCGTGCCTTTGCCTCGTCCGAGGTGAAATACGCGGCCAAGGCAAGGATCCGTGGGGCATGAGCAATACCGCCATGGTTGATCAGACCCAGGCGCCCCAGAACATGGCGGCATCCAGCCTGCACACGACGGGCGGCCAGCATCCGGCAGCCAGCCTGCATCCGACTGAGCGCGTCGATGCGCAGTTCGCCAGTGCTGCCCGCCATTCCAGCCGTGTGCGCCTTCTGAAGATAGCGTTGCCGCTTGCTGCCTTGGTTATGGCTGGTGCCTTTGCGGCCTATTCCTTCTTTTCCTCGCCGGTGGCGATCGGATTCGACCTGTCGAGCACGGCGATCCGCGACGGCAAGCTGGTGATGGCGGCACCCAAGCTCGAAGGCTACACCACCGACAATCTGCCTTATGCCATGACCGCCGCACGGGCCGTGCAGGATGCAACCAACACCAATGTGATCGAGCTCGAGGATATCGACGCCACCGTGCCGATGACGGATGGCACGCTGGCCAAGATCGATGCGCGCAAGGCAACCTATGATCGCATCAGCAACACGATCAAGCTCAACGATCCGATGACGCTGTCGACCGATGACGGCAAGTCTGCTACTTTCCAGTCAGCCAATATCGACATGGGCAAGGGCACGCTCGTGACCGAACAGCCGGTCGCGCTCCGCATCAAGGGCGCGTCGATCGATGCAGGTAAAATGTCGATTGCCGAGAACGGGAAAGTGATCGTCTTCGACAATCGTGTGCAGATGAATCTTGACCCGGGGCGATTGAATGCGGAAAGAGCAGGAAGTGCGGGGACCCAACCAAATGAATAGCCTGCTTGTTCGTTTCTCGATCGCGGCGCTGGCCCTCGTGGCAGCGGCCGGAACCGGTTTTGCGCAAGAGTCGCAAAGCCGCATGACCAGCCTCAACCTGTCCAATGATCAGCCGATCCAGATCGAAAGCGACAAGCTGGAGGTCCGGGACAATGATCGTCAGGCCATCTTCACCGGCAATGTCAGCGTCGTGCAGGGCCAGACCCTGATGAAGGCTGGCAAGATGACGGTTTATTATGTCGGCCAGGCCATGGCGCGCGACGGCAAGAAAGAAGAAAAGCCTGCCGAAGCGAAGCCTGCCACCGGCGCGACGCCGGGTTCGGCCGACATCGAGCGCATCGAAGTCGACGGCAAGGTTTACGTGAAGTCGGAAAGCCAGGTCGCCACCGGCGACCGCGCCACCTTCGACATGAAGTCGGAAGTTCTGACCCTGACCGGCAAGGAAGTCGTACTGACCGAAGGCGAAAACGTGATCGTCGGCTGCAAGCTCAATGTGCAGATGAAGACCGGCCAGGCGCAGCTCGATGGTTGCGGCGGTAGCCAAAGCGGCGGTCGCGTCAAGATGCTGCTGCAGCCCGGCTCGCAAAACCGCTAGGCGCTGATTGTCGATGGCTTCCAGACAGGGTTCGGCCACCAGCGGCCGGCCAGCTTCCGCTTCCGCGCCGGTTGAACGGGATGCCCTCAAGGGCACCCTGATCGCGCGCGGGCTTACCAAGAGCTACAAGGGCCGCACCGTCGTCAACGGCGTGTCGATCGGCGTGCGCGCTGGCGAGGCCGTGGGCCTGCTTGGGCCGAACGGCGCCGGCAAGACCACCTGTTTCTACATGGTCACCGGCCTCGTTCCCGTGGATCGCGGCACGATCGAAATCGACGGCTTCGATGTCACGGCCATGCCGATGTATCGTCGCGCCCGCCTCGGCATCGGTTATCTGCCGCAGGAAGCCTCGATCTTTCGCGGCCTCAACGTTGAAAGCAACATCCGCGCCGTGCTCGAAATGATCGAGCCGAGCCGCAAGCAGCGCGAATACGATCTCGATGCGCTGCTGGAAGAGTTTCATATCACCCATTTGCGCAAGGCGCCGTCCATCGCGCTGTCGGGTGGTGAACGCCGCCGCCTGGAAATCGCGCGCGCTTTGGCGACGCGGCCGAACTTTATGCTGCTTGACGAGCCCTTTGCCGGCATCGATCCGATTGCGGTCGCCGACATCCAGCAGCTCGTGCGCCATCTCACCGCGCGTGGCATCGGCGTGCTGATCACGGATCACAATGTGCGTGAAACGCTCGGTCTCATTGATCGTGCTTACATCATCCATGCCGGCGAAGTGCTGACGCACGGCCATCCGCAGGACATCGTCGCCAACGCCGATGTGCGCCGTCTTTATCTCGGCGAGAGCTTTACGCTTTAGTCTTCGGCCCATCCTGCTGATCGTGCGGCATTGGCCAATCACGCGATACAATTTCGGCCGGTTGGCTTGACAAGCAAGAGCCGGGCCAGTTCAGTTCAGCGCGTGTCTTTGAGCACGCGCTGAGCTGGAGGAAATGCGCGGATGGGTTTGGCTGCCAGGCTTCAGCTCCGTCAGTCGCAATCTCTTGTGATGACGCCGCAGCTGATGCAGTCGATCCGGCTGCTGCAGTTGACCCATATCGAACTCGATCGCTTCATCGATGATGAAATCGAACGCAATCCGCTGCTTGAACGCGCGTCAAGTGAGGAGGGGGGCAGCAGGCCCGAGCCCTACGAAGCCGACGTGTCGCCTCCGCCGGCAAGCGACGATCCAGCCACCTGGTCGGCCGAGACAATCGCCGACCAGCTCGACACCTCGCTGGAAAACGTCTTTCCCGACGATCCCGGCCGCGTCGAACATGTCGATCCGACCTTGTCCGCACAATGGAAGTCGGCATCAGGCGCCGCGAGTGGCGGCGCAGGGGAGGGCGTTGATCTCGACGGCATGGCTGCGACGGGCACCACACTGCGCGACCACGTTGCCGGCCAGATCGCATTCGCCTTCAAGTCTGCCACCGATACGGCCCTGGCCCACGAGCTGGCCGACGCGCTGGACGAGAACGGCTACCTCGCCATGCCGCTTGACGAACTCGCCGAAAGCCTCGGCGTCACTCAGCGCCGCCTTGAAGCGGTTCTATCGACCTGCCAGACCTTCGAGCCCGCGGGCATCTTCGCCAGGGATCTGCGCGAGTGCCTGGCGCTGCAGCTGCGCGTGAAAGACCGCTTCGATCCCGCCATGCAGGCGCTGATCGCCCACCTCGAGCTTCTCGCCCGCCGCGATTTTGAGACGCTACGCCGGATCTGTGGCGTAGATGATGCCGACCTCTTGGACATGATGGCCGAGATCCGGGCGCTGGATCCTCGTCCAGGCCTCGCTTTCTCCGGCGGCACATCGGAAATCGTCGTGCCGGATGTCCTGGTGAAGCCTGCCAGCGACGGCAGCTGGGCCATCGAGCTCAACCCGGATGTCTTGCCGCGGGTGCTTGTCGATCAGTCCTATTACGCGGAAGTGTCCCGCCACGCGCGATCGCCGGCCGACCGCACCTTCCTCACCGAATGTCTGCAAAGCGCCAACTGGCTGACCCGCAGCCTCGACCAGCGCGCCAAGACGATCCTGAGGGTATCGATCGAGATCGTACGCCAGCAGGACGCCTTTCTGATCAACGGCATCCGCCACCTCAAACCGCTTAACCTGCGTAACGTGGCCGACGCCATCGGCATGCATGAATCGACGGTGAGCCGGGTCACCTCCAACAAATATATGCTGACGCCGCGCGGCGTGTTCGAGCTGCGCTTTTTCTTCACCGCCGCGCTTCAATCGGCAGAGGGAGGAGACGCCCATTCCTCTGAAGCCGTGCGCGACCGCATCCGCCAGTTGATCGAGGAAGAAGCGGCATCCGAGGTTCTTTCGGACGATTCGATCGTCGAACTTCTGCGCAAGACCGGCGTCGATATCGCCCGCCGCACGGTCGCAAAATACCGTGAAGGCATGAACATCCCGTCCTCCGTGCAGCGTCGGCGCGAGAAGCGCGCGCAGAGCCGTTCAGCCGCGGAATAGGCATATCAGCTGAATTGAAAATACTGTGAGCACCTGCTGCGCTGCAACATGGAACCTTGGCATTCCCTGTGCCTTGATTGACAATGAAACGGTGAGTCACTAGAAGCCGCCCCGCATGAGGCGGGTGCCTTTGGGCTGTTTCATGCCTCGGGATCGTTTGAGCCCGAGCGTGAACTAGGCCTACCCGGCGAAGAAGCGGCCGGCGGCTCCTGTGGACACGGTGGCGAAGCGTTTCGCATACGTGAGTGAAATCGGGAAGAAAGGTCTGCTTCACATGAGTTTGCGCATTTCCGGCAAGAATATGGACATCGGCGAGGCCCTGCGCGGCCGCATCGAAACCCGTATCGGCGAAGCGATCGAGAAATATTTCGACGGCGGCTTTTCCGGCCACGTCGTGGTGGAAAAGGCGGGATCGCGCTTCAATGCCGACTGCATGATCCATCTCGACAGCGGTGCCGACTTGCAGGCGAGCGGCCAGGCGCAGGATGCGATCCCGGCTTTCGAAGCTGCTGCTGATCGCATCGAGAAGCGTCTGCGCCGTTATAACCGCAAGCTGAAGTCGCGCAGCCCGCAGAACGGTGCTGATATCCTGCCGGCCGAGGCCATCTCCTACACGGTGATGGAAGGGTTCTCGGACGAGCACGACGAGGAAATCGCGGAAGACTATGCGCCGGCGATCGTAGCGGAATCGACCGTTTCGCTGCGCACCATGTCGGTGGCGGATGCAACGGTTGCGCTTGACTTCACCGACAGCCCTGTTGTGGTGTTCCGCAACGCCGGCAACAGCCAGGTCAATGTCGTGTATCGTCGTCCGGACGGCAATATTGGCTGGGTCGACACGGGCTCGGCAGCCAAGCGCTGATCGGAAGTATCAGAGGCCGGCACGTGAGCGCAAAGCCCGCGTGCCGGTTCAATTGAAGGACCGCGTTTGAATGGACTTGAGCGATCTGATCGAGGTTTCGGCAGTGCTGCCGGCCTTGAAGGCCAATTCCAAGAAGCAGTTGCTACAGCTTCTGGCGGAAAAGGCCGCATCGGTAACGGGACTGCCGGAACGCGCGATCTTCGAAACGATTCTGCAGCGTGAGCGCCTGGGATCGACCGGTGTCGGCAACGGCATCGCGATCCCCCACGGCAAGCTGGCAGGCGTCGAGCGCATCACCGGCGTTTTTGCCCGCCTGGAGCAGCCCGTCGAGTTCGAAGCGCTGGACGATCAGCCGGTCGACCTCGTTTTCCTGCTTTTGGCACCTGAAGGCGCTGGCGCCGATCACCTGAAAGCTTTGTCGCGGATTGCTCGCGTACTGCGCGAAGGCGAGACGGTGCGCAAGATCCGCGGCACGAAGGACGCCGCTGCGATCCACACCTTCCTGGCGCAATCGCCCACATCCAACGCGGCCTGATTATAAATCCATCAGACATGAAAAAGGCGGCTCAGTAGCCGCCTTTTGTTTGAATAGGATAAACCCGCTTAGTGGATGCTGACCGGCGTCAGGTCGTGCTGCATGGCGCTTGCCAGTGCGCTCGACTTCTCGTCCGTCAGCATGATCGGCTGGCCATTGGCCGCAAACAGTGCCCAGAGGCGCAGACCGGAGTCGATTTCCGGCAGGCCCGGAAACTTCGTCTTCAAGTCATCGCTGTCGATCTCGCGCATATAGGCCACGACGCCTTCGCCGAGATGGGCGAACTGCGTTTCGGTCAAGGAGATCTTGTTTTCAACTTCAGTCATATCAGCCTCCTGTCTGCGGGCCGTTGTGGTCAAACCAACCCGTCAACGAGCTATCGGTTCCAGAACACCGGGTCCGGTGCTTCACTCTGTCACCGCAATGTTAATCTTGCGTACAAGCCGCTCCGGTTCAGGGCGGTCGAGGTCGATGGCGAGCAATCCGTTCTTGAGCGCCGCACCGGTCACCCGCATTCCGTCGGCCAGCACGAACATGCGCTGGAACTGGCGGGCCGCGATACCCCGATGCAGGAACTCGCGATCACGCTCGTCGACCTGCTTGCCTCGGACGGTCAGCTGGTTTTCCTCGATCGAAATGTCGAGATCGCTTTCGGCGAAACCGGCGACAGCCAGCGTGATGCGCAGGCGTTCAAGGCACCCGTCAGAGCCGCCGAGACGTTCGATGTTGTAGGGCGGATAGCCGTCGCCATTCTTGGCGATGCGTTCCAGCGTCTTTTCCATCGCGTCGAAGCCGAGCAGCAACGGGCTCGAAAACGGCGTCATGCGCGACATAAACTGTCCTCCTGGAGAGCGACGATTAAGTGAGAAACCCTGATGGCATTTCTCCCGATGGCCCTGATATGGTCCGCCACGATTTCTGATTCAAGAACAGGAGCCGGGGGCATCCATGACCAGGCGTAAAATCATCATCGACACCGATCCCGGCCAGGACGATGCGGTTGCGATCCTGCTGGCGCTGGGCAGCCCCGAACTCGACATCCTCGGCATGGTGGCGGTTGCCGGCAACGTTCCCCTGGCGCTGACCGAAAAGAACACCCGCAAGATCTGCGAACTGGCCGGCCGTCCGCACATCCCCGTTTATGCCGGCGCGGTGCGTCCGCTCGTGCGCAAGCTCGTCACGGCCGAACACGTTCACGGCGAAACCGGCCTCAATGGCCCGGACCTACCCGAACCGACTATGCCTTTGCAGGAACAGCACGGCGTCGATTTCATCGTCGATACGCTGATGCGCGAAGAGCCCGGCACGGTCACGCTGTGCACGCTGGGTGCGCTCACCGATGTCGCCATGGCGCTCGCCCGCAAACCCGAGATTGCCCCGCGCATCAAGGAAATCGTGATGATGGGCGGCGGCTTCTTCGAGGGCGGCAACATCACGCCCACGGCCGAGTTCAACGTCTATATCGACGCCCACGCCGCCGAAATGGTCTTTGGCGCCGGCATTCCCATCACCATGATGCCGCTCGACGTCACCCACAAGGCGTTGAGCTCGCCCCAGCGCATCGCTGCGATCCGCGCTCTTGGCACCAAGGTCGGAGAAGCCACGGCAACGATGCTCGAATTCTACGAGCGCTTCGATGTAGACAAATACGGCAGCAAGGGCGGTCCGCTGCACGACCCTTGCGTCATCGCCTACCTCATCCAGCCCGACCTGTTTTCCGGCCGCCACTGCAATGTCGAGATCGAAACCAGCTCGGAACTCACCTACGGCATGACGGTGGTCGATTGGTGGGGTGTTACCGATCGCAAAAAGAACGCCACAGTCATGCGCGAGATCGATGCCGACGGCTTCTACAAGCTGCTCGTCGAGCGGCTGGGAAGCCTGTAGGCACCGCCAACGGAAGGCCCGCCCAAATCACGTCATGCGGGCACTGTTGGCGGCCGCACAAGACACAGCAAAGG
>NZ_DAMBUH010000112.1:0-10421 GCF_032053605.1 Tianweitania sp. | reverse complement strand
CCGCCGCCGCCCGACGAGCCGCCACCGCCGGAAAAACCACCGCCCCCCGATGATCCGCCGGACCAGCCGCCGCCACCGCCAAAGCCACCACCGAACCCGCCTCCGAAACCACCGCCGCCATTGCGACCGGAGCCAGAAGACCCGAAGGTCATGTCGAGCCATTTGTAGCGGCCAGGTCCGATCTTGCGGCCGAACTGCCGCGCCAAAAAGGGCAGAACAAACGAGAAGAAGATGATTGCGCCCCAGATGAGAAGAAGCGGGTCGATGCCTATCCCGGCATCATCGCCGCTCGTATCCGGCGCGTTGCGCTTGTAGCGCGCTTCGAGCTCAGCGGCGTTGCCGCTCAGCACACCAACGATGTCGTTTGTTGCGGCCTGGATCCCGAGGCCGAAATCGCCGGCGCGGAAAGCCGGAACCAGAACATTTTCGATGATCAGCTTGGAGTGCAGGTCGGTCAGCGTGCCTTCCAGACCGTAACCGACCTCAATGCGGATCTTGCGGTCGTTGGGCGCTACCAGAAGCAGCACGCCGTTGTTCTCACCTGCCTGACCCAGGTTCCAGGCGCGGAACAGGCGATTGGCATAGGGTTCGATCGCTTCTCCGTCGAGGCTGGCGACGGTGGCAACCACGATCTGATCGGTGGAGCGGGCTTCGAAGTTGGCCAGCGTCTGCGTGATCTCAGCTTCGATCGCGGGATCGATGACGCCCGCCTGATCCACCACGCGCCCGGTCAGCGCCGGAAGCTCGGCTCCTTGCGCAACACCGCTGGCCGTTGCCGCGAGCATAAACGCGGCGAACAGTCGAATGACGAAGGTGCGCAAGGCGATCATATCGGCTCAAGCGTCAGTTGGCCGGCTTGGCGCCCGTTCCGAAGTTGACGCTTGGCGGCGTCTGGTTTTCTTCCGTGGTCGTAAAGGCCTGGAACGGCTTGGCGTCCGTGTACCAGATCTTCGCCCAGATGATGTTCGGGAAGGTCCGCAGCGTGGTGTTATAAACGCGTGCGGCTTCGATGTAATCGCGACGGGCGACGGCGATGCGATTTTCCGTGCCTTCAAGCTGCGCCTGCAAAGCCAGGAAGTTCTGGTTCGACTTCAGGTCGGGATAGTTCTCGACCACGGCCAACAAACGAGACAATGCGCCGCTGAGATTGGCCTGGCTGTCCTGGAACGCCTTGATCGCAGCGGGGTCTTGCAGCATCTCGGGCGAAACCTGGACCTGTGTTGCGCGGGCACGGGCATTGATCACGCCTTCCAGCACTTCGCGCTCCTGCTGGGCGTAGCCCTTCACGGTTTCCACGAGGTTGGGGATGAGGTCGGCGCGGCGCTGATACTGGTTCTGCACTTCGCTCCAGGCAGCTTTTGCCTGCTCTTCCTCGGTGGGGATCGTGTTGATGCCGCAGCCAGCGAGCAGCGGCATGAGCAAAGCAAGCAGCAGCGCCGGCACCGAGAAAGTCGGGCGCGGCAGGGGCAGAGCGCGGATCATCAAAAGCCTCGCGAAACGGTTTCAGCGCTTCTTACATGCTCCATCGTGGCCGTGAGACAAGAGGTGCGCGACAAGCTTGGTTCCTGTGCGCGCATCGCTATGCTGACGATGGGCGTAGCGCAAAGGGTGAAATGGCGATGTCGAGGGACGACGAACAAGCACGCGAAGCGCGGCGCATCCTCGAGCGGATGAGCGCCGAAAGCGACGGTGCGGCCATGAAGGTCGTCAGCCGCACGGCAGCGCGTGGGCGCGATCATTTCGGTGCAGCCGATGCGGATAAAGATGACTGGGTGGAAGTGTGGGGCATGCGGATCGGACGCGCGATCAGCGTCATCCTGTTGCTTGGGGCAATCCTTTACCTCGTCCTGTATCTCCTGCGCGGCTGACCCGACGCCTTACGACTGCGGGCCGTCGGGCGTCACGGCATTCGTCTTAACGCTGGCGAGCGCTGGTTCGGGCAAACGGCGCCACAGGAACCAGCAGATGATGCTGATGACACCCATTACCGGCACCACGACGGCGAGACCCATGACCGGATCGGGGAAGGCGGCGATCAACAAGCCGCCGATCATGCCGGAGCCCATCTGGAAGAACCCTGCCAGCGCGGAGGCTGCACCCGCAATATGGGGGAAGGGCGCGAGCGAGGCCGTGGTCATGGCTGGCATGATGAAGGCCAAACCAAAGGCTGCAAAAGCGATCGGGCCCATCACCTTCAGAAAGGTCGGTTCGGTAAAGGTGAGGAGATAAAACAAGGTGGTGATGCCGATTGCCGTAAAGCACAGGCCGACCGGAACAAGGGCTACGGCATGCATGCGGCGCATCAACCGGCGCACGACGATGTTGCCGATGAAGTAGAAGCCGGACTGCATCAGCATGCCGACCCCGAACTGGCTCGGCGTCAGGCCGACGCGGGTCATCAGGATGAAGGGGAGGGCCGTCGCCTGCGCATAGATCGCGCCGGTGGTGCCGCCGACCACAATGGCCGAATACAGGAAGTAGCGGCTTTTCAGCAACGTCGCATAGGAGCGGACCAGCGCTTTCGGCTGCACGCGAGAGAGATCACGCACCACGGTCTCGCGCAGCGAGGTGTAAACGGTGATTGCAATGCCTGCGCCGGCGGCAAACATCAGGATGAAGATCGCGTGCCAGCCGAAGACTTCCATGGTCAACCCGCCGAGCGTCGGTGCGGCGGCGGGCGCAATGCCGAGGATCAGACCGATCAGGTTCATGATGCGGGCGGACTGGTCGCGTGTGAACAGATCGCGTACCACCGCGCGTGAGATTGCTATGCCGACCGCCGCACCTACCCCTTGCACGAAGCGCGAGACGATCAGCACTTCGATGCTGGGCGCAAACAAGGCCGCCGCGCTGGCTACGCAATAAATGCCCATGAAGGCGATGGTGACGGGACGGCGGCCCCAGCCATCCGACAGCGGGCCGCAGATCAGTTGGGCGAAAGCGAAGCCCGCGAAATAAAGCGTCAGCGTGAGCTTCACCATCTGTTCGGTGGTGCCGAACGCCTGCACGATTTCGGGCATAGCCGGCGTAAACAGCGCCATGGACGTCGGGCCAATGGCAACCAGGATCGCGCCGATCAGCGCCACCCGGCGCTCGCTCATGAGGGGTTGCGCGGTCGTGGCGAAATGCGGCTGGACGTTCATGCGGCGTTTGCCTGCCCATCCGCCCGCATGGTCAGAAGCCGGTCCCTCACGGCCTTGAGCATGATCGTGAATTGCTGCCAGTCTGCATCGGGAAACTCGCCCGCGAGGTCTGTGCGGATACCGGCTGACACTTGCTGGACCTTGTCCAGCAGCGCATCGGCCTCTTCGGTGACGGAGATCAGCTTGGCGCGTCGGTCGGCGGGATCGGGGGTACGCTTGACCAGTTCGCGGGTTTCCAGACGATCGAGCAGGCCGGACAGCGTCATGGCTTCGATGCCCATGCGCTCGGCCAGCACGTTCTGGCGTACGGTTCCAGCGCGGGCCGCATGGGCCAACACGCGACCCTCGCCATGGGTCATGTCGCATCCAGCGTCTTTGAAACGCTGGTCGGCTTCGTTGCGCAGGAGGCGGGCGAGATCGGTGACGAGGAACCCGAACGAGTCGGGATCGAGGGTGCGGGCCATAATGATTTCGTAAGCTGAAGGATAATAAGGCCTGCTTATTATCTGCGGCGTCACTCGTCAAGCGGTTGCAGCCTCGTGCCAGCCCGCTTACATCGAAGTCACGGCGCCTTTACGGCACTGCGCGGTTTCCAAGCACAGGTTCACCTCATGACCATCGATCTCGGCACCCACCCGCTCACTCGCTGGACCGGTCCCTTCGATCTGCCGGCTTTCGGCAGCGTTCAGGATCAGGATTTCGAGCCGGTGTTCGAAGCGGCACTCCGTGCCCACGAAGCCGAGATCGAGGCGATCGCTGGCAACAGCGAGACGCCGACGATCGCGAATACGTTGCAGGCTTTGGAACTGAGCGGCGATGCGCTGGATCGGGCCTCGGCTGTGTTCTGGATGCTGGCCGGCGCGCATACAAATGAGCGGATTCAGGGCGTTGAGCGTGCGATATCTCCCCGTATGGCGCGCCATTTTTCCGCTATTTCGATGAATCCGCGCCTTTTTTCCCGCATTGACGACCTGTTTAACCGGCGTGACGAGCTCGATCTCGACCCTGAAACGCGTCGCGTGCTGGAAAAAACGTGGCGCCGTTATGTCCGTTCCGGCGCCAAGCTGGGGGACGAAGACAAGGCTGCCTTAGCCAAGATCAACGAGGAACTGGCCAGCCTCGGCGCGAGCTTCGGCCAAAACGTGCTGGCCGACGAATCGAGCTGGGTGATGTTCCTGGATGCCGGCGATCTCGACGGTCTGCCGGACTTCCTGAAGGCCGCGATGGCTGAGGCAGCTAGCTCGCGCGGTGAAGCCGGACGCTACGCCGTCACGCTTTCGCGCTCGATCTACGAGCCTTTCACCACCTTCTCCGAACGCCGTGACCTCAGAGAAAAGGCGTTTCGCGCCTTCACCATGCGGGGCCAGAATGGTGGCGCGACGGATAATAGCGAAGTGGTTCGCCGGACGCTGGAATTGCGCGCGGAAAAGGCGCGGTTGCTGGGCTACGAAAGCTATGCCGCGCTGAAGCTCGAAGAAACCATGGCGAAAACGCCGGCGGCCGTTCAGGCCTTACTTGAGCCGGTGTGGCAGAAGGCTTTGGAAAAGGCGGCTGTCGATCAGGAAGGCCTGGAAGCTATTGCTTCCGGCGAGGGGCATAATCATCCTATCGCTGCCTGGGACTGGCGCCATTACGCCGAAAAGCTGCGGGCGCAGCGTTTTGCCTTCGACGAAGCGGAGCTGAAGCCGTATCTGCAGCTGGAAAACGTCATCGCCGCCTGTTTCGACGTCGCGACAAAGCTGTTCGGCATCGGTTTTCGCGAGCAAAAGGGTGTCACGGCCTGGCACCCGGATGTGCGCACCTTTGCCGTGCTGGACGGGGATGGCACGCAGCGCGGCACGTTCCTGGCGGACTATTTCAATCGCCCGACCAAGCGCTCCGGCGCCTGGATGAGCGCGTTGCAGAGCGGCTATAAAATGGACGGCGGCTCCAAGCCGATCATCTACAATGTCATGAATTTTGCACGCCCGCCCGAGGGTGAAGCAGCACTCCTTTCATTGGATGAAGCGCGCACGCTGTTCCATGAGTTCGGCCATGCGCTGCATGGGCTGTTGACCGATGTGACCTGGCCTTCTGTTGCCGGAACGGCTGTCAGCCGCGACTTCGTGGAACTGCCGTCGCAGCTCTATGAGCACTGGCTGACCGTGCCTCAGGTCCTGGAAAAGCATGCGCGACATAGGCAAACCGGCGAGCCGATGCCGCAGGCGCTGATCGAGAAGATGGAAGCGGCGAAGACCTTCAATGCCGGTTTCGCGACAGTAGAGTTCACCTCGTCCGCGCTGATCGACATGGCTTATCACCAGTTGTCCAAGGCGCCGGAAGATCCGCTGGCTTTCGAGGCCGACACGCTGGAGGCGCTGGACATGCCGGAAGCGATCGCCATGCGCCACCGCACGCCGCACTTCCAGCATGTGTTTGCCGGCGACGGCTATTCGGCCGGTTACTACTCCTACATGTGGTCGGAAGTGCTGGATGCCGACGCCTTTGCGGCCTTCGAGGAAACGGGCGATCCGTTCGATCCGGAAACGGCTGCCAAGCTGCGCGAATTCATCTATTCTGCTGGCGGCACCCAGGAGCCCGAAACGCTCTACACCGCGTTTCGCGGACGTATGCCGTCCGCCGATGCGATGATGGCCAAGCGCGGCATCGCCTGAGCCATGGAACTCCCGGCTCGCCTGCGCAAGGCGGTGGATGCTGCCTTGGCGGGCGTTCCGCTGGCTGATCTGCAACGCGCTTCCGAGCGCCTGACGCAGCGCTATCGCGGCGAGGTGCTGGATGGGCAGCTGCATCTTGGTGACGAGGTGGCCGCGCTTGCTTATGTGACAGCGCGTCTGCCGGCGACCTATGCGGCAGTACGGGCGGCATTGGAGTACACGGCGGAGCTAGTGCCGGACTTTCAGCCTGCGATCTTGATGGATATCGGCTCGGGGCCAGGCACAGCCATGTGGGCTTCAGCTGATTGCTGGCCGAGCCTAAAGGAGGCGCTTCTGCTGGATGCCAGCCCTTCGATCCGGGCGCTCGGCTCTCGCTTCAGCGAAGCGAGCAGCGTGTCGGCGCAGTGGCGCGCTTTCGACATTGCGCGGGACGCTTTGCCGGAAACACACGCCGATCTCGTCACGCTGGCTTATGTGCTCGATGAACTCACACCTGCCGTTCAGCTCGCGCTGATCGATCAGGCCTGGGCGCGTACAACGGGCATGCTTGTGGTCGTGGAGCCGGGCACGCCGGCCGGGTGGAAGCGCATTGTGGCGGTTCGGGATCGTTTGATCGAAGCGGGCGCTGCGATCATCGCGCCCTGTCCGCATCATGCACCCTGTCCGCTGGTTGAACCGGACTGGTGCCATTTTTCGCGTCGGGTCGCGCGCTCAACCATGCACCGCATGACGAAGCGCGGTGCGGTGCCGTGGGAAGACGAGAAATACATCTATCTTGCAGCAAGCCGATCAGCGGCGGATCACCGGCAAGCCCGCATCCTGCTTCCGCCAAGGGAAAGTTCGGGCAAGGTCGGGCTGAAACTCTGTTGTGCGGATGGCGCGGCGCGAGAGCGCCTGATCACACGGCGCGAAGGCGAGACCTACAAGCGCGCGCGCCGGGCGGAATGGGGCGACGCGCTCTAGCCTTTAGTTCTCGATCGAAGCGGTGGACTGTGCAGACACGCCTTCGCGCTGCAGGCAGGATGCCGGGATGTTTGGCCAGGTCGCCGTTTCGCAGGAAGAATCCTTGGCCGTCGACGTCGTCACGCGCACGATGCGGATCGGCTCGCTTCCCGCACTCGGTGCGCTTGAAGGCGAAAGCGTCGGGGACGCTGCGCCGGCATAGGCGATGGAAGCGGCTGGAACAGCTGCGGCGGCAAGGATCGAGGCGCTAAGAAGAAGGTGTTTCATGGCCGGATGAACGAGCCATGCGCGGCCAAGTTCCCGCGCCCCCTTTCGCATCTGCGAAAAATCCTGTAAGAGCGCGGCAAATCCGAGCGCTTATCCGTTTTTCGGGCGCTTTACGCGCGCGCCAACTCCCGAGAGCCCCTGTATGAACCTTCGTAATATCGCGATCATCGCGCACGTCGACCATGGCAAAACCACGCTTGTCGATGAGCTCCTGAAGCAGTCCGGCTCTTTCCGCGAGAACCAGCGCGTTGCCGAGCGCATGATGGACTCCAACGACATCGAAAAAGAGCGCGGCATCACGATCCTTGCAAAGGCGACCTCGGTTGTCTGGAAGGACACGCGCATCAACATCGTCGATACGCCGGGCCACGCCGATTTCGGCGGTGAAGTCGAGCGTATCCTGTCGATGGTGGACGGCGCGATCGTGCTCGTCGACGCCGCTGAGGGCCCGATGCCGCAGACCAAGTTCGTGGTCGGCAAGGCGCTCAAGGTCGGCTTGAAGCCGATCGTCGCCATCAACAAGATCGACCGTCCGGATGGCCGTCACGAGGAAGTGGTGAACGAGGTGTTCGACCTGTTCGCCAATCTCGACGCCACCGACGAACAGCTCGACTTTCCGATCCTTTATGGTTCGGGCCGTAACGGCTGGATGGCCTTGAAGCCGGAAGGCCCGCAGGACCAGGGTCTCGCACCCTTGTTCGACCTGGTACTGAGCCACGTGCCGGCACCGACGGTCGGTGAAGGTCCGTTCCGCATGATCGGTACGATCCTGGAAGCGGATCCTTTCCTTGGCCGCATCATCACCGGCCGCATTCATTCGGGTTCCGTCAAGTCGAACCAGGCCGTCAAGGTTCTGGCTCAGGATGGAACCGTGCTGGAAAACGGCCGCATCTCTAAGATCCTCGCTTTCCGTGGCATCGAGCGTCAGCCTATCGAGGAAGCACAGGCCGGCGACATCATCGCGATTGCCGGTCTGCAGAAGGGAACCGTCGCTGATACGTTCTGCGATCCGTCGGTGAGCCAGCCGCTGGAAGCCCAGCCGATCGATCCGCCGACGGTGACCATGTCCTTTATCGTCAATGACAGCCCCTATGCTGGCACCGAAGGCGACAAGGTGACGAGCCGCGTGATTCGCGACCGGCTGTTGAAGGAAGCCGAGGGTAACGTCGCGCTTAAGATCGAAGAGTCGAGCGAGAAGGATTCCTTCTTCGTGTCCGGCCGCGGCGAGTTGCAGCTTGCCGTTCTGATCGAGAACATGCGCCGCGAAGGTTTCGAGCTCTCGATCTCTCGTCCGCGCGTCGTGATGCAGGACGGTGAAGACGGCGAGAAGCTGGAGCCGGTTGAAGAAGTCGTCATCGACGTCGATGAAGAATATTCGGGCACGGTCGTGCAGAAGATGTCGGAGCGCAAGGCCGAGATGGTCGAGCTGCGTCCGTCCGGTGGCAACCGCGTCCGCATGGTGTTCTACGCCCCGACCCGTGGTCTGATTGGCTATCAGTCGGAGCTTCTCACCGATACGCGCGGCACGGCGATCATGAACCGCTTGTTCCACGCTTATCAGCCCTTCAAGGGCGAGATCGCCGGACGCAACAACGGCGTTCTGATTTCCAACGACCAGGGCGAGTCCGTTGCCTTCGCGATGTGGAACCTGGAAGATCGCGGCCCGATGATCATCGATGCCGGCGTGAAGGTCTATCAGGGCATGCTGATCGGCATTCACTCCCGCGACAACGATCTCGAAGTGAACGTGCTGAAGGGCAAGAAGCTCACCAACATCCGCGCCGCCGGCAAGGATGAAGCCGTGAAGCTGACCCCGCCGATCCGTATGACGCTGGAGCGCGCTTTGTCCTGGATCCAGGACGACGAGCTGGTGGAAGTGACGCCGAAGTCGATCCGCCTGCGCAAGCTCTACCTCGACCCGAACGAGCGCAAGCGTTTCGAAAAGTCGTCAAAGACGGCCTGATTTCTGAAGCGACCCAAACCGGCTGACCCTAGGTTAGCCGGTTTTCTCTTGCGCTCTTGGCCGATCGGTCCCACATTCCCGTTGTGTTCAACAAATTGGAAGGAGGTGATCGAATGTCGAGTGATTTCGTTTCTCGTTGCGTGGTCTCGATGGATCGTCTCTGTGGGGAGCAGCCTTCCCGCTAGGATGTGATGCGCGGACGAGCGCTTGGTAGCGCCCGGGGAACAAGACCGCGCCACGGACGAATACACGGAAAGCCGCTTTGCTCACGCAAAGCGGCTTTTTTCGGTTGGGGGAAGTGGGCAAGGGCTTACGCTGCTTCGCGCTCGCGCATGTCGCTCTCGGCCAGGATACGGCGGGCTTCTTCCGGAGCCAACTCGTCAGCCCAGACCTTGAATGTGGTCAGGATATGGGGGCCGAAAGTGTGGATCAGCGGCACATCCGTGGCATCGCGACCGTAGGCGACGACGACGCGGCCTGCGCGCGGGCGGTTGTGGCGGGCATCGAAGGTGTACCAGCCGCCTTCCAGATAGACCTCCATCCAAGCGGAGAAATCCATCGGTGCCGGATCGCGGGGAATGCCGATGTCGCCGAGGAAGCCGTTCACATAACGCGCCGGGATGTTCATGCAGCGGCAAAGCGTGATCGCGAGATGCGCGAAATCGCGACACACGCCTACGCGTTCTTCATGGCCCTGGCCCGCCGTGCGGGTGGAGCGGGCATAAGAATAACCGAACGAGATGCGGTTATGCACGTAATCGCAGATGGCCTGAACACGCTGCCAACCCGGCTGTGTGTTGCCGAAGAGGTTCCAAGCCGTGTCCATCATCAGGTCGGTGTCGCAATAACGGCTGCCTAACATGAACACCAAAGCTTCATCGGGCAGTTCGGCGATCGGCACTTCACGCAGTTCCGGGTGGGCTTGCTCGAACTCACCGCTATCGGCAATCACCGCATCATACATGATGCTGGTATCGCCAGCCGGCGCCGTGAAGCGAAGGCACCGGTTGCCGAACTGATCGAGGTAAACGGTCGAGGGGATGTCCGGCGTCAGCTGCGGGCGCTGCTCGCGGACAAGATCGACGCGCCGCTCGGGACGAATTTCAAGCGCGGCGAGGATCGGCGTCGGAGCGGGGCACTGGACGCCTAGTTCGTAACCGATACGGATCAACATGATGCGCTCCAATTTCCGGACAATATGAAACAAAGCCGTTCAACCGGGCTTTGTTCCCCCGCGCCGTCTTGGACTTTCGGTGGGTATGCTCCGGCCAAACGGTGCGCTGTCAGAAGTCGACGGCGATGCCCTTCTTTTCCCAATCGCCATAGCGCACGGGATCATGGCCGCCCCGGCCACCCCGCTCCTTGGGCATGGCGGCTTCCGCCTGCTCATACTCGGCGCGCCGCGCCTGCGCTTCGGCCAGTGCGCGCTCG
>NZ_DAMBUH010000111.1:0-10630 GCF_032053605.1 Tianweitania sp. | reverse complement strand
CCGCGCGCATGATGCCCGCCGGCGGCGGTGCGCAAACGATGCGGTTGGTGCAGACCGAAGCGGAACCCGCACCGGCGATGCAGCCGGCTGTTCAGCCCGAGCCCGAACCGACCGTCAAGGTCGCCTCGCTGGCCGATATCGTGGCGCTGGCCGATGCCGCGCGCGACATGCCGTTCAAGATCGGTGTCAAAAGCTGTGTCCGGCTGGTGCGTATCGAGCCTGGCAAGCTCGAGATCAACCTCACCGAAGACGCCCCGCGTACGCTTCTGACCGACATTCAGAACCGCCTGTCCAAATGGACCGGCATGCGCTGGCTGGTCACGGTTTCGCGTGAAGAAGGCGGTCAGACGCTGGCCGAGATCGAAACGCAGAAGCGCGAAAGCGCCAGGATGGAAGCCGAGGCCGATCCGACGGTCGCTGCCATTCTCGCTGCTTTCCCGCGCTCCAAGATCATCGATATCCGCATTCCGGAAGCCGCGAACGATGTCGAACCCGACATGGACAATCCCGTGATTGATCCGGGGATCGATCCGGGCGTCGACGATCCCGACGAACTCTAAACAAGCTCCAAAACAAGGATGTCCGCATGAAGGATCTCATGGGCCTGATGAGCAAGGCCAAGGAAATGCAGGCCAAGTTCCAGTCGATGCAGGAAGAGATGGCCAATATCGAGGCGACCGGCCAGTCCGGCGGTGGCCTCGTTTCGGTCACGCTTTCCGGCAAGTCCGAAATGAAGGCGCTCAAGATCGACCCGTCGCTCATCAAGGAAGACGAGGCCGAGATCCTGGAAGACCTGATCCTTGCCGCGCATAACGACGCGCGCGCCAAGGTGGAGGCCATTACGCAGGAAAAGACCCGCGAGATGACCTCCGGCCTGCCTCTGCCCCCCGGCATGAAGCTGCCTTTCTAAGCGCAAGCATGTGACACGTTCCGGGGCTGGCTTTCGCCGGCCCCTTGTCTGTTGGTGACAAACCCATGTCCAAACGCATCGTCGGACCCGAGATCGAGAAGCTGATCCAGCTGCTGGCCAAAGTGCCGGGGCTCGGCCCCCGCTCGGCCCGGCGTGCGGCCTTGCACCTCATCAAGAAGAAGGAGCAGCTGCTCGGACCGCTGACGGTCGCCATGGGTGATGCTCTGGAAAAGGTGCGGGTTTGTTCGCGCTGCGGCAATATCGATACGGTTGATCCCTGCATGATCTGCAGGGACCCGCGCCGCGATGCCGCGACGATCATTCTGGTTGAAGACGTTTCCGACCTCTGGGCGCTGGAACGCGCCGGCGCCATGAATGCGCAGTTCCATGTGCTCGGCGGAACGCTCTCGCCGCTGGATGGTGTGGGGCCAGACGATCTTAACATCCGCGGCCTCGTTTCGCGCGTGGCGGAAGGCGGGGTGACTGAGGTCATCATCGCCGTGAATGCCACGGTAGAAGGGCAGACCACCGCGCATTACGTCACCGACCAGCTAGCTGACATGAACGTGAAGATCACCCGCCTCGCGCATGGCGTACCGGTGGGCGGCGAGTTGGACTACCTCGACGAAGGCACGCTGACGGCGGCGCTGCGCTCGCGCACGGCATTCTAGACTGGTTGGAACATGACGATGAAGACACTGATTTCCACATTCATCGCCTTGATCCTGCTGAGTTTTTCCAGCGCTGCCCATGCGCAATCCGTAGATGCGCAGTTCCGCTCATGGCTCGATCAGAGCCTGTGGCCGGACGCCAAAACAGCCGGAGTGTCGCGCGCGACTTTCGATGCTGCCTTCAAGGGCGTGACGCCGAACCTGAAGCTGCCGGATCTCGTTCTGCCCGGACAGAAGCCTGAGACGCCAAAGGACCAGCATCAAGCAGAGTTCGGCGCGCCGGGTGCTTATTTCGCCGAGAAAACAATTGGTTCGGTGCAAACCGGCGGCCGTGCCCGCTTGAGCGAACAGGCACGCACCCTGCGGGCCGTGGAACAGCGCTTCGGCGTGCCTTCCGGCATCGTGCTGGCGATCTGGGGCCGTGAGTCCGGATTCGGCCGCGCCAAGATCCCCTATGACGCCATCGAAGTCCTCAGCACCAAGGCTTTTCTCTCCACCCGAAAGGATCTGTTCCGAAAGGAAACGTTGGCCGCGCTCCAGGTTCTCGAAAAAGGCTGGGCGACCAAAGCGGACATGAAGTCCTCTTGGGCGGGCGCTTTGGGCCAGCCGCAGTTCCTTCCGTCATCCCTGATCGAGCATGCCGTCGACATGGATGGCGATGGTCGTCGCGACATCTGGAATTCGGTGCCGGACACGCTCGGGTCGATCGCCAATTACCTCGTTCATCATGGTTGGCAGAAGGGTCGCGATTGGGGCTTCGAGGTCACCCTGCCGCCCTCGCTTTCTTGCTCTTTAGAGGGGCCAGATCGGGGAAAAACCGGCGCAGAATGGGCGAAACTCGGCGTAAAACGGGTGAATGGCAGCGCATTTCCGGCAGGTGAGACCGAAAAAACAGGCTTTTTGCTGCTTCCAGCGGGCACAAACGGACCGGCTTTCATCGTCACGCCGAACTTCTACGTGCTGAAGGACTACAACACGAGCGACCTCTACGCACTGTTCGTAGGAAACGCCGCGGATCGGATCACGGCAGGCGGCGGTGCCTTCAAGGGCAAGTGGGGGAGCGTGGATAAGTTGTATCGCTCGGACATCGCCGCCATGCAGCGCAGCCTGGAAAAGAAGGGCTACGATGTCGGCGGCTCGGACGGTCTGCCGGGCTATAAAACCCGGCGCTCGATCGGCGAATGGCAGGCCAAGAACGGCCTGACGCCAACCTGCTTCCCGAGCGCCAGCCTGGTCAAGGCTGTGCGCTAGTCACCACGTCCAGCACGGCCGGACCAGCATGGGGCGCGCTGGGAACGGCGGGTTCAGGCGCTGTTTCCGCAGGGTCCATGGTCTGCTGGGCGGCAAGGAAGTTGCCCATGGACTGCAGGTTCTCGAAGTTGTCGCAGAACACCTTGATGACCACGAGCAAAGGCACCGCGATCAACGCGCCGACCAGACCCCACAGCCACGACCAGAAGGCCACCGCAATGAAGATCGCAACAGCATTCAGCTCCAGCCGGCGACCGACGATCAACGGCGTCAAGAACTGGCCCTCGATGATGTTGCAAAGCAGGACATAGGCCGGAGCGAGCAGCGCGAAGCCCAGCGAGTCAAAGCTTACGATTGAGATCACGGCAACCACGACCATCGTGGTCAGGGCGCCGATATAAGGCAGGAAGTTCAAGAGGGCGGCCATCACGCCCCAGACCACCGCATTCGGCACGCCGATGATCCAGAGACCGGTACCGATCGCCACACCAAGACCGGCATTGATCAGGGCGATGGTCAGCAGGTAGCGCGAGATCTCACGCTCGACATCATAGACCACACGCAACGCACGCTTCTTGTCGGACATACGGCCGAAGGACTGCACGATCTTTTCATAAAACATCGTGCCGGATGCGAGCAGGAACAGCGCCAGCACCAGCGTGATACCAATGGATGTCGCGCCCGATAGAACAGAGCCGGCGGCCCTGCTAATGACGCCCGGCTGAGCCAGCGTGACTTCCGCGACATTGGGATCGCTGACCTGGCCGGTCATCATATCGAACTGGTGCATGATGTCGTTGACGCGGTCGAGCGGCCGCTGAACATGGCGCAGACGCTCGGCCAGCGTGCGGCCGATGGACGGTGCGTCGTTGACCAGCGTGATCGCGGGACCGCTGACCAGGTAGGCCAGAAGCGCGAATAAGGTCGCAAAAGCGATCACGAGCAATGTCGCGGACAGCGCCGAGGGCACGCCGCGCTTGCGCAGGAAACGCACGATCGGCGTCAGCGTCAAAGCGATCAGGAATGCCAGAACCACCGGCATGAAGAAGTCGCGGGCGAAATACAACGCACAACAAGCCGCTATCAAAAACAGGCCCAGCACCATCCGCCGCAGCTTGGCAAGATCGCTCGATGCGGTTTCGGCGATCGAGGCCTCCTCAGATGGGACCGCGGCTGGCGTAGTGCTCATGAAGTTTCCCCGGCGCCCGCTGCTTGTCGCGGAAATGCGAGTGCCGGGTTCGGCACCTAACGCAAAGTGCCCTTCCAAGTTCCGCAGCAATTGGCCACGACGACCGCCATTAAGCGGCTGCGGCCGGGAGCGCCCGGTAAAGCTCCGACAACAGGGTAAATGACTGCTTGCGCGCCTGATGATCGTGGATCATCGCAGTGACCATCAACTCGTCCGCGCCGGTTTTCTGGATAAAGGCTTCCAGCCCACGCTTCACCGTTTCTGGCGAACCGACGAGCGCGGCAGACAGCGCATGATCGAGCACGATGCGGCCGTTCATGTCGAGTTGGTCTTCATAATCGCGCACCGGCGGTGGCAGCAGGCCGGGGCGGCCGGAGCGCAGGTTGACGAAGCTCTGTTGCTGCGAGCTGAACAGATATTTCGCTTCCTCGTCCGTGTCGGCCACAACCACATTCACGCCGAGCATCAGGTGCGGCTTGGGGAAGCTCTCGGAGGGCTGGAAGCGTGAGCGGTAGATGGCGATCGCATTGTCCAGCTCCGCGGGTGCAAAGTGTGAGGCAAACGCATAAGGGCGGCCGAGCATGGCGGCAAGCTGAGCGCCATAAAGGCTGGAGCCGAGGATCCATACCGGCACGTCAAGACCGGCGCCCGGCACGGCTTGCACGCGCTGGCCCTCCTGCACAGGCTCGAAATAGCTCATCAGCTCGACGACATCGTTCGGGAAACTGTCGACCCCGTTTTCCATGTTACGGCGGAGCGCCCGCGCGGTCAGCATGTCCGTGCCCGGCGCACGTCCAAGGCCGAGATCGATGCGGTTGCCATAAAGGGCGGCCAGCGTGCCGAACTGTTCGGCGATAACCAGTGGCGAGTGGTTCGGAAGCATGATGCCGCCGGCACCAACGCGGATTGTCGAGGTGCCGCCGGCGATATGGCCGATCACCACGGCGGTGGCCGCACTGGCGATGCCCGGCATGTTGTGATGCTCGGCCAGCCAGTAGCGATTGTAGCCGAGCGCCTCGGCTTGGCGGGCGAGATCGAGCGAGTTTTTCAGTGACTGGGCGGCATTGCTGCCGGACGGCACGGGCGAAAGATCAAGAACGGAAAGCAGGGTCATGATGATGATATAGGGATCGGAAATGACCGCTCCAAGACGCTGGATGCGGCGTTGCGTTGCCTTGGCAGCGCCCTTGCGGCACAGTAGGTCGCACAAGGGCTGCACAGTCTGCAGCCGGTTTCTGGAAGGACACGGGATGGCGTTGAACCGAAAGCCAGTCGGACGTTTCGCAAGGATCGTCGTGCTTGGTCTGACCGCTTTTGCGGCTAGCTGCACGGCCGGTGCCGTTGTTTATGAAGCGCATACCGTGCCGGTGCGGCCAGGCCCGCCGCCGCGCTCGGACCGGATTTGCACGCGCGAATTCGCGCCGGTCTGCGGTGAAAACCGCGACGACCGCCGCACCTTCCCCAATGCCTGTGAAGCGGATGCAGCGGGCTATCGCATCGCCTATGGCGGCGAATGCCGCCGTGGACCGCAAAGCGGACCGCGACCAGGCTTCGGGCCGGGTTATGGACCGGGACCCTCGCGCCCACCGCAATCGGATCGCTTCTGCACGCGGGAATACCGGCCGGTCTGCGCACGCCGCGGCGACCGTGAGCGGACTTTCGGCAATGCTTGCGAAGCCGATAATGCGGGCTTCCGCGTCATTGACCGCGGGCCTTGCTGATCGGCGCAACTACTCCTGATCATCGTCAAAGTGCACGATGAATTCTCTCTCCCCATCCGCGTTATAGGGTGCACACCTGTAAATGGCGCGAACCGCGGCAGCGTCGAACTGGCGCTGTTCCTCGGTTCGGCCTTTTTTCTCAACGCTGGGCCGGCCAACAACCTTGCCACTTTCGTCGACCTCGAAGCGGATCATAGCCGTTCTACCGCCGGGTAGGGCCGGTATGTTTGGCAATGAGAAGCAAGCCTGGATCTGCCTGCTTATTGCGTCCTGGAGAGAGCTCTGCTGAGCTGATGCAGAACCGGTAGTCGCGGCAAGGACTGGAACTAATAGCGATCGCAGCATTCGACGGGCTCCCGGGACATAATCGTCCGAAAGCAGATAGCACCCGCTGTCGCCGGCTTGAAGCTGCGCCCCTTACCTCAAGCGGCAGCGACAGCCTTGCGCACCTCAGGCGCGACCTTGGTTCCGAACAGTTCGATGGCCTTCATGATCTGGTGATGCGGCATGAGGCCGATCGCCATCTGGATCAGGAAACGGTCGAACTTGAACAAAGCGTGGTTGGCGAGGATCTTGTCGACCACTTCCGCTGGACTGCCGACGAAGGCTGCACCGCGCGGCGAACGAGCTGCTTCGAAATGCGCGCGGTTGGTTGGACCCCAGCCGCGTTCGCGACCGATGCGGTTCATGACTTCGGCTTGCGGGCCATACCACTCGTCGCCGGCCGCCTGGCTGGTTTCGGCGACATAGCCGTGCACGTTGATGCTGGTGGGCAGTGTCGCGGCATTGTGGCCGGCCCGTTCCGCCGCTTGCCGGTACAGGGCGAACAAGGGCGCAAAGCGATGCGGCTCGCCGCCAATGATGGCGAGTGCCAGCGGCAAACCGAGATGGCCTGCGCGGGCGACCGATTGCGGCGTTCCGCCGACAGCGATCCAGATCGGCAGCTTGTCCTGAAGGGGACGGGGATAAACGCCGCGTCCGTGAATGGACGGCCGCATCTTGCCTTCCCAGGTCACCTCGACTTGATCGCGCAAGGTGATCAGCAGATCGAGCTTTTCGGCATACAAGTCGTCGTAATCTTCCAGCGCATAGCCGAACAGCGGGAAGGACTCGATAAAGGAACCGCGCCCGGCCATGATCTCGGCGCGTCCACCAGACAGAAGATCGAGCGTCGCATATTGCTGAAACACGCGCACCGGATCGTCCGAGGACAAGACGGTCACGGCGCTCGATAGCCGGATCTGCTTGGTGCGCGTGGCGGCAGCGGCGAGGATCACGGCCGGCGCGGAGGCCGCATAATCAGGACGATGGTGCTCGCCCAACCCGAACACGTCGAGCCCGACCTGATCGGCCAGCTCGATCTCCTCGATCAGGTTCTTCAAACGCTCGGCCGGCGCTTCGCCGGTGTTGGCGCGAACGGGATCGACATCGGCGAATGTGTAGAGACCAAGCTGCATCGCGCATCTCCTTGTGCTTCGCCTGATCTATGATGCCGGGGCTGCGTGGGCCAGATGGCGTCGGTGAACAGTGTTTCTTGTATGTTACGGCAAGACAGAAGCGCAGTGTGGCCCAAAAGTCGCGACTTAGGCCTTGAAACTGTCGGCACAAATCCTCATTACACACCCATCCCCAAGATAGATGTATGGAGAGGCGGCGGCATTGGCTCGCTTTAAGGAACAGGATTTTACGGATCGCCAGAAGGCGGCTAACGATGCCAAGCAGGCATTGCTTGCGCGCTTCAAGGCTAAGCCTGCAGAAGACGATCCGGCAGTACTCGCTCGCAAGGCCGAGCGTCAGGCTATTGTTGAAGCGCGCGCCAAGCGTGAGGAAGAAAAAGCCCGGCTGAAGCAGGAGCGCGAAGAACGCGAAGAAGCCGAGCGCGTGGCGCGCGAAGCGGCTGAAGCCGAAGCGCAGCGTTTGGCCGAAGAAGAAGCCCAGCGCGAGGCTCTTGAAAAGGCCGAGGCCGAGAAGGGTCAGATCGCCCGTCTGCTGGCCGACGAGGCCGACCGCAAGGCCAAGCGCGACGCGAAATATGCAGCCCGCAAGGCGCGCGTCGGCCGCTGAGCGGTTCACAAGATTGAAAAAGGCGGTCCTGATGGGCCGCCTTTTTTGTATCTAGTCTTCGTCCACGACCCGCAGGCGCAATTGGCCGGATCGCTGATCATGAATGGTCGGGCCGGGTCGCTTCGGCGCTTCTTCACCCACAGCTTCGCCGCCCAGTTCCAGCGCTTCGATTTTTGCGCCGCGGCTGGTGAGCTTCTTGGTGGACACGAGGATGTCGTCGATGTCCTTGCCTGTCTGGCCGAAATGCGTTTGCAGCTTGCGCACGCGGTCGTCGAGACGGCCGACATCCTCCATCAATCTGACCACCTCGCCTTGGATGAGATGCGCTTGTTCGCGCATGCGGGCATCCTTGAGGATGGCCT
The DNA here is from genome assembly GCF_032053605.1 of Tianweitania sp. Taxonomy (NCBI): domain Bacteria; kingdom Pseudomonadati; phylum Pseudomonadota; class Alphaproteobacteria; order Hyphomicrobiales; family Phyllobacteriaceae; genus Tianweitania; species Tianweitania sp. The sequence goes on along the minus strand of NZ_DAMBUH010000111.1, from coordinate 2,462 downwards.
GGACGACCTGGATCGAAAGCATCAGCAGCGAGGGCGACACGATCACCACGCGCAGGCGATGCGCCTTTTGCACGATCGCCTCGAAATGCTCGTGGATCTCGGCAAAGATCGATTCCGAGGGCACGAACATGAAGGCGGTGTCCTGCGTTTCGCCTGAAATCAGGTACTTTTCGGCGATCGCGCGCACATGAAGCTCGATGTCGCGCCGGAACGCCTGCGCGGCCAACCGCTTCGACGCGTCATCCTCGGCCGCACGGATCGCGTTCCAAGCTTCCAGCGGAAACTTGGCATCGATCACCAGCGACGGGGTATTGTTGGGCATGCGGATCAGGCAATCCGGCCGGTTGTTGTTGGAGAGCGTGGCCTGGAACTCGTAGCCGCCTTGCGGCAGCCCGTCGGCGACGATCGCTTCCATCCGGCTTTGTCCGAACGCACCGCGCGTTTGCTTGTTTGACAGGATCGCCTGCAACTGCACGACCTGACCGGCCAGAGACTGGATGTTGTTCTGCGCCGTGTCGATCGCCACCAGCCGCTCTTGCAGGCGGGTGAGGTTTTCGTGCGTGGCACGGGTTTGTTCCGTCAGCGAATGGCCGAGCCGGTTCGTCATGCCGTCGAGCCGCTCGCCGATGGCGCGGTTGAGCTCGGCCTGGCGGCTGGAAAACACCTCGGCCAGCGCGCCCATGCGGCCCTGCATCTCGGATTGGGATTGCAACAGAACCGCCATGCGCTGCTCGTTCTGCCGCGCACGTTCCAGCGCTTCGGCCTGCAACGAGGCCTGGCCATGGGTGGCGCGGCGCAGCGCGAGCATGAACAGGAAGGCCAGCACGAGCACCAGAATGGCGGCAGCGACGAGCGCTATTCCCAGCGAAACGGTGCTGGCGCCCATGCGAAACAGCGGTGTGGACAGGTCGGGAACGCGGTTCATGAGACAAGCCTATGCGATTCGGCTGATCAGCAGAAGATCAAAACAAGAACATAGACACGGGGATCGTTGACGGCGCTGTTGCGAGCAATTAGGTGAAGCCCATGTCCCTCCGCCCTCTCGTGATCCTTCCCGACCCATTGCTGCGCCAGGTTTCCACGCCGGTGGAACGCTTCGACGCCGCCTTGAAGCGCTTCTCCGACGACATGTTCGAAACCATGTATGACGCGCCGGGCATCGGTCTCGCCGCCATCCAGGTTGCCGAGCCGATCCGCATGCTGGTGATCGACCTGTCGAAGGAAGACGAGCCGAACGCGCCGCAGATCTTCATCAACCCGCAGATCCTGACGCGCTCCGACGAGATCAACGTCCACGAGGAAGGCTGTCTTTCGATCCCGGATTATTATGCCGACGTCGAGCGCCCGGCCGCGATCACCGTCGCCTATCAGGACGTCGAGGGCAATAAGCACGAGATCAATGCCGATGGTCTGCTTGCGACCTGCCTGCAGCACGAGATCGACCATCTCGACGGCGTCCTGTTCATCGACCATATTTCGAAACTCAAGCGCGACATGGTGGTGCGCAAGTTCAAGAAGCTCGCGAGGGATCGTCCGCCGGCGCGTATGGTGGGCTGATGGCACTGCGCCTCATCTTCATGGGCACGCCGGTTTTCTCGGCGGCCACGCTTGAGGCGATCGCAGCGGCCGGGCACGAGATATCAGCCGTTTACACGCAGCCGCCACGGCCAGCCGGTCGTCGTGGACTGGAACTGGTTGCCTCGCCCGTGCAAGCCGCAGCCGAGCGGCTGGGGCTTGAGGTGCGCAGCCCTGTTTCCCTGAAGAAACCGGAAGAACAGGCGGCGTTTGCCGAACTCAAGGCCGATGTCGCCGTGGTGGTCGCTTATGGCCTGCTTCTGCCCAAGGCGATCCTTGAGGGCACGCGGCTCGGCTGCTTCAACGGCCATGCTTCGCTTCTGCCGCGCTGGCGCGGTGCCGCCCCGATCCAGCGCGCGATCATGGCCGGCGATGCGCACACCGGCATGATGATCATGAAGATGGATGAGGGGCTGGACACCGGTCCCATTTGCCTGGAAGAGCGCGTTGCGATTACACCGGATATGACATCGGGCGATCTGCACGATCGCCTGATGCAGCTCGGCGCGCCCTTGATGGTGGAAGCGCTGGCGCAACTGGAAGCCGGCACGTTGCCGATGCGCGCGCAGCCTGACGAAGGCACCACCTATGCCGCCAAGATCTGGAAGGCGGAAACACGCATCGACTGGAGCCGTCCGGCAACCGTGATCGACGCGGCGATCCGTGGTTTAGCACCGTTCCCCGGCGCCTGGTGCGAAGTGGAGCTTGGCGGCAAGGTGGAGCGGCTGAAGCTGCTGCGCTCGGTAATCGCGGATGGTTCGGGCGAGCCCGGCGCGATCCTTGACGGCGACGGCTTGGTTGCCTGCGCAACCGGCGCTTTGCGCTTGATCGAGGTGCAGAAGGCCGGCGGCAAGCCGATCAATGTGCGCGACTTCCTTGCCGGTCAT
>NZ_DAMBUH010000110.1:4147-10650 GCF_032053605.1 Tianweitania sp. | reverse complement strand
CCCGCGACACACACTCGAATCCGCTGATCGGCGGCGTCAATCCGACGCGCGAGCCGCATCTGGCGCCGAGCGATCCACGGCCGACGCCGCCGGAACAATCGGCCCCGCTGCCGAAGCCGACCGGTCCCCTACCCGCCGAAACGCTGCCGCTGATCCTGGAAGTCGCACCGAGCAAGGATTACGCGCTGATCGACAGCGGCGACGGCGAAAAGCTCGAGCAATACGGCCCCTATCGCATCGTGCGGCCGGAAGGTCAGGCTATCTGGAGCTGCGCGCTTTCCGAACGCGAGTGGACGGATGTCGACGCGATCTTCACCGGCGACACGGATGAGGAAGGGCTCGGACGCTGGCGTTTTCCTGGGGATCCACTCGGCGAAACTTGGCCGATGGCGCATGACGGGCTCCCTTATCTCGGTCGCTTCACCTCGTTCCGCCATGTCGGCGTGTTTCCCGAACAAGGGCCGCACTGGGCCCATATGGAAAGGCTGATCCGCGAGGCCAAGCGGCCCGTGCGTGTGCTCAACCTGTTCGGATATACCGGCCTTGCCTCGCTGGTCGCGGCGCGCGCGGGTGCCGAAGTCACCCATGTGGACGCCTCCAAGAAGGCGATTGGCTGGGCGCGTGAGAACCAGGAGATGGCCGGTTTGTCCGACAAGCCTATCCGCTGGATCTGCGAGGACGCGATGAAGTTCGCCGAGCGCGAAGAGCGTCGCGGCAGCCGCTATGACATCGTGCTGTTTGATCCACCGGCCTATGGGCGCGGGCCTAAGGGCGAGGTGTGGCAGCTGTTCGAGGACCTGCCAAGGCTGACAGCCTTGTGCCGCGCGATCCTGACGCCGCAGCCGCTGACCGTCGTTCTTACTGCCTATTCGATCCGGGCGTCCTTCTTTGCCATCCATGCGCTGATGCGCGACGCTTTTGCCGGCATGGGCGGGCGCGTAGAATCCGGCGAGCTCATTATTCGCGAGCAATCGGCTGGCCGCGCGCTGTCGACCTCGCTGTTTTCACGCTGGGTGGCGCAATGAGCGGTTATGCGGGAGTGCCGCGGACGGGCGCACCGGGCCAGGTGAAGGAAGTCACCAGCCTCGCCAACCCTGTCATCAAGGACATCAAGTCGCTGGCGTTGAAGAAATTCCGCGACCAGCAGAACGCATTCCTGGCCGAAGGGCTGAAGCTCGTCATCGACGCGCTCGATCTCGGCTGGACGATCAAGACGCTGGTCTTCGCCAAGTCTGCTCTGGGCAATCCGTTGGTCGAGAAGGTCGCGGCGCGTTCGGTTGCGGCCGGCGCGCTGGTGCTGGAAGTCAGCGAGAAGGTGCTGACTTCGGTGACCCGCAAGGATAATCCGCAGACCGTGCTCGGCGTGTTCGAGCAGAAGCTCACCCCGTTGCGTGATGTGCGGCTTTCCGGCTCGGACGTCTGGGTGGCGCTCGACCGCGTTCGCGATCCCGGCAATCTCGGCACGGTGATCCGCACGGCCGATGCTGTGGGTGCCAAGGGCGTGCTGCTGGTAGGCGATTGCGTCGATCCGTTTGCACTGGAAACCGTGCGCGCCACGATGGGCTCGATCTTTGCCGTGCCGCTGGTCAAAGCCTCGCCGGACGCGTTTTTGGCCTGGCGCAAGGAGTTCAAGGGCCTCGTTGCCGGCACGCATCTGAAAGGCGCCGTGGATTATCGCAGCGTCAAATTTGCCGACAAGCCGGTCGTTCTGCTGATGGGCAATGAAAGCCAGGGTTTGCCTGAGCCGCTGGCCGAGCGCTGCGACGTGCTCCTCCGCATTCCCCAGGCCGGACGCGCCGACTCGCTGAATCTGGCGGTTGCCACCGGCATCATGCTTTACGAAGTGCGCCGATCCGCACTCACCCTCGACGGAGTGCCCGCCGCGTGAATCTGCGTTCCTTTCTGATCTACTGCCTGATTGCCGCTTTCGCCGTTCTGTTCGACCAGGTGGTCAAGGAATGGGTCGAGATCGACATGGTGATGTACCAGCAGATCGATCTCCTGCCCTTCTTCGCGCTGTTTCGCACCCATAATACCGGCATCGCCTTTTCCATGTTTTCGACGCTCGGCGCACCGGCATTGGTGGCGTTGACGCTGGGCGTGGTGGCGTTGGTGCTTTATCTCTCCTGGCGCACGGCTCCGCATCAGGTGGCTGCACGTCTCGGTTTTGCGCTGATCATCGGTGGCGCGATCGGCAATCTGATCGATCGCGTGACGCTCGGCTATGTCATTGATTATTTCCTGTTCCACACGCCGGCCTGGTCGTTCGCGGTGTTCAACCTGGCCGATGCCTTCATCACGGTGGGCGCTGGTCTGGTCGTATTGCAGGAGGTGCTGGACTGGCGGCACGATCGTGATGCCGCTAAGAACGGCTCCTGAACAGGGCGGCTGAAAGGTCGCAGGCAGCAAACGGCGCGTTCGGCGTTTCCGGTAAAATCCGATGAAACTGCCGAAAGCTTCCTCAACAGGCGGCTGCTAAACTGCTTGCATGGTGGCCGTGCTCAAAACCAAACCAATTCGACAGGCGCAGGTCCAAAACGGACCTGTGAGCCCCGCCCATACTGCCGCCTTCGTGCATCGACAGAGCGCCGCCAGATTATGGTCTCTGCCGACCTGGCTTCCCTGGCTGTGGTTCGGCCTGATGCTGGCCACGCTGGCGCTCGGCGGTGTGGCTTACCTCAGCGGTGCGCCGCTCTTCATTCCCGCAGCACTTGGCATTCTGTTCGTGGTCAAGCTGGCGGTGTTTGGCTACGCGCTGACCTCGCACCGCCGCGAGATGCAGAAGGGTGCCGCCGCGCTCAACCGCCGCCAATGGGAGATCGAGTCGCTTTCGGGCAAGATGTGGGCCCTGCAGGAAAGCGAAGAGCGCTTGCGCAGCCTGCTCGATGCGTTAGGCGACCTGGTTGTTCATCGCGACGGCGACGGCCGCATTCTTTACGCTAATGATGGGCTCGGCCTTCTTCTGGACCGCGATCCGCTCTCTCTTGCCGGTCAGCACCTGATCGATCTCGGCGTCGATATCAGCCTGGTGCCGGACGCCGCCTTTGTGGAAGGCGAATGTCTGAGCTCTACCGACGTTGCGATCCAAACGCCAAATGGCGAGCGCTGGTTCTCCTGGATCGAGCACTCCATGCGCGATCCCACCAGCGGTACCGTTTCGCATCGAGCGATCGCCCGCGACATCACCGACCGCAAGCGGGCCGAAACGGAAGCCATCGCCGCGCGTGAACGGGCCGAGGACGCCAACAAGGCGAAGTCGCGCTTCCTGGCGACCGTCAGCCACGAAATCCGTACGCCCATGAATGGCATCATCGGCATGGCGAAGCTGCTGGCCGACACCAATCTGTCGCCGGAACAGCAGACCTATGTCGGCGCGGTCTCGACCTCCGGCGAGCATCTGCTGACGCTGATCGAAGACCTGCTCGATTATTCCAAGATCGAGGCCGGCCGTTTCGAGATCGAGCTTCAGAAAGTTTCGCCGCGCGAGCTGAGCGAGAATGTCGTGGAACTGCTGGCTGCGCGCGCTTACTCGAAGAACATCGGCCTCGGCGTGCGGGTGGCACCCGATGTGCCGACGCTGATTTCCACGGATCCGGGACGGCTGCGGCAGGTGCTGATTAACCTGATCGGCAATGCCGTGAAGTTTACCGAAACGGGCGGCGTTCTGGTGGATGTGTCCGTCACCGACGATGGCGACTGGCCGGCCATCCGCTTCGGCGTGCGCGATACAGGCCCCGGCCTGGCGCAAAGCGATGCGGCCCGCATTTTCGGCGAGTTCGAACAAGGCGACGGCACCACGACGCGGCGCTATGGCGGTGCAGGGCTCGGCCTTGCGATCTCAAAGCGCATCGTGGAAGCCATGCAGGGCACGATCGGGGTCGAGGCCGCTCCCGGCGAAGGGGCGATCTTCTGCGTGACCTTGCCGCTCGATGCGCAGAGCGAACCGCCCGGCCGCGCAACGGCGTTGGCTGGATGCCGCGCGGTGATCCTGTCCGATCTCGGTATCGAGGTGGAAGCACTGGCAACCACGATCCGGGATCATGGCGGCCGGGCCACGATCGCGGACACCGTCGAACAGGCAGCTCTGTGCCGGGATTGCAATGTGATCCTGATCGATGCCCGTCTGGAAGATGCCGACGGCAGCTGCTTGGCAGCCTTACGCGCGGCCGGCCTCACCGACGTTCCGGCCATCACCCTGATTGCGCCGGACAATCGCGGGCGCTTGGCGCAATTGCATGAGCAGGGTTACGCGCATTTCCTTGCGCGGCCGGTTCGCACGGAAACGCTGTTGCGCGTTCTTCTTGCAGCCCTCGCCGTGACAGCCGCGCCCGATCAGCCTAAGGCTTCTCCGCGCGTGCCACAGCCGGCTTCCAACCGCAGCCGCTCGATCCTCATTGCCGAGGACAACGAGATCAACGCGCTGCTGGCGCGCTCTGCGCTGGCTAAGGCGGGACACCGGGTGAAGGTCGTTGGCAATGGCCGTGCGGCCGTCGATGCCGTAACGCAGGCGACTGATGGACAGGCGCCGGATATCGTTCTGATGGACCTGCACATGCCAGTAATGGATGGGCTCGATGCCATCGCCATGATCCGCAAGCACGAAGAAGAAAAGGGCACGCAGCCGGTACCGATTATCGTTCTTTCGGCGGACGGGCAGGAAAAAACCCGCCACCATGTTCTCGCCCATGGCGCAACCGGCTTCGTCGCCAAGCCGCTCGACCCCGCCACCTTGCTGAACGCCGTGGAAGCGTAACACAGCCGGCTCATTTTGAAGCCGGATAGAGCGGCTGACATCAGGCAGTCGCTTTCATGTCACCGTCATGTGATATTAGCCGCGTATCCGATCGACGGGTCCACGGGGAATCAGCCATGAATCACGTGACGTTTGAGTTCGAAACCGGACGTTTGAACACGGGTGTGCCACTGAGCGTGGCACCATCGGCAACGCTCCTGCCCCTAGGCAAGATCGGCTCGCTGGAAGCGCGGCTGGCGACAAGCGAGGCGGAGATCGAAGCCGCGCAGAAGCTGCGTTTCAGCGTTTTCTACGAGGAACTCGGCGCGACACGGCAGGAGGCCCACAGGCTGGATCAGCGCGATGCCGACCGCTTCGACAGCATCTGCGATCATCTCCTGGTGTTCGACACAGCGCTGCCAGGTCCAAGCGCAAAGCAGATCGTCGGTTGTTACCGGCTGCTGCGCCAGGAAACGGCGGACGCGACGGGCGGCTTTTATTCTGCGGATGAATTCGAGTTCGACAAGCTCGTTGCCCGTCACCCCGACCTCAACTTCCTCGAGCTCGGCCGCTCCTGCGTTTTGCCGGCTTATCGTTCCAAGCGCACGATCGAGCTCCTGTGGCAGGCGATCTGGGCTTACGTGAAGCATCACGGCATCGACGTGATGGCCGGCTGCGCCTCGTTCCACGGCACGATCCCCGCTGCCCACGCCGAAGCGCTGTCCTTCCTCGCGCATAACTGCACCGGGCAGGACGAATGGGCGGTGCGTGCGGTGGCCAAGCGCTTCGCGCCGATGGACCTGATGCCGGCGGAAGCGATCAACGCCAAGGCGGCGCTCACCGCCATGCCGCCTCTCGTAAAAGGCTATCTGCGGCTGGGCGCCAAGTTCGGCGAAGGCTGCGTGGTCGACCACGATTTCGGCACGACGGATGTGTTCGTGGTTCTGCCGATCAGCGCGATTTCGGAACGCTACATCACCTATTACGGCGGCGCCTCCTGACGCTTCGATCAGGCGCGGATCGCAACCAGCACCGCGCCTGTGCCGATCAGGATAACGCCGAGCCAGTTCACGCCCGACAATCTTTCACGCAGGAAGACGACGGCAAAAACGGCAACCAGAACGACGCTGAGCTTATCGATCGGCGCCACGCGCGCAGCATCCCCAATCTGCAGGGCTCTGAAGTAACAGAGCCAGGAGAGGCCCGTTGCAGCACCCGACAAAGCCAGAAAGAGCCAGGTCCGGTTCGAAATGGAGGATACCGGCTGCCATGCCCCCGTCGCGGCAACGATGGCAGCGGCAATGGCCAGAATCACGGCTGTACGGATCAGCGTCGCGAGATCGGAATTAACGCCTTCCACGCCGATCTTGCCGAAGATTGCAGTCAGCGCCGCAAACACCGCAGACAGCAGAGCCCATAGCTGCCACGATCCCAGCATCGGCTTCATTTCTCCCACCCGACGCCGATCGGCTCTTCGTCGCGCTCATCCGCCTGCCGGACCAGGTCGCGCGCGCGGTCGAGATCACCGGCATCCGCTTCGTCGGGACGGCTGATCGCGTCGCGGTCCGGGCAAAGAACGAGATCGAACTGAACTGGGAAATGATCGGACCCACCCGCTTCCAGCCGCTGCATGTCGACCAGCCGGAAATGAGCGGAATGGAACAGGTGGTCGAGCGGCCAGCGCATGAACCAGTAGCGGGCATCGAAGCTGTTGACCATGCGCCTGCCAATGCGCGGATCGAGCAGCCGGCTGATGCGGCGGAAGCGCCGC
>NZ_DAMBUH010000110.1:0-4137 GCF_032053605.1 Tianweitania sp. | reverse complement strand
TGGTCTTCGACCACGCGACATCGTTGAGATCGCCCGTGACGATCAGCGGCCCGCTTTCCTTTCGGGCGGCCAATGAGATCAGCGCCGTTTCGCCGTCGCGTCCTTCCGTGCCCCGATGCGGCACCGGCGGCTCGGGGTGGATGGAATAAAGGCGAAAGCGCAGGCTTTCATCGAGCACCACCGTGGCAAAAATCGACGGCACGCCTTCGGTCAGAAGATCCTGCACGGACACATCATCCAGCCGGACCTTGGACACCATCGCCATGCCGTAGGAATTCTCTTGGGACTGGTCGACGCGATAGGGGTAGCGGTCGAGCACCGGCGCCAGCCCATCCATCCAGGCTTTGTCGACCTCCATCAGGACAAGGATGTCGGGGCCGGACTGCTCGATGATGCGGATATGCGCCGCATAATCGCGGTTCGACATCTTTACGTTGGATGCGACGAGGCGGAAGCGTTCGCCGTGGTCGACGGCCGGATCGAAATGCTTCGATTCCTTTCGCCACAGCCGGGTAAATTCCGCGATGAACCAGGCCTGGAACAGCGCGATCGCGGCAAAGGTGAGCGGGAAGATCGGCTGGTCGAACAGCGCACCGCCGGATGCAAGCGACACAAACAAACAGGCCAGGGCTACAACGAGGATCTGCTGACGGGGAAAATCGCCGATGCGCACGATGCCATGCGCGATCGGCAGAAACGGCATGACGGTGATCGCCACCAGAAGAACGGCAAGCACCGTTTGCGCAATCAGCATTGCCTGGCTTTATCCTGTTCCGGGCACGCTTGCCCTTTGAGCAGCCGATATAGAGCGGAGCTGAGTGCCGGCGATGGTTTCGCCAGCACTGGCCACTACAGACGCGCGATCAGGAGATTGCGCTGTAAGCGGCGATGGCAGCCATGTTGACGAGGTCGCTGTCCCTGGCGTTCAACGGCACGATCTGCACCGGCTTGTTCAAGCCCACAAGCAGCGGGCCGATCACTGTGGAGCCGCCGAGTTCCTGCAGCATCTTGGTGGCGATCGAGGCGGAATGGAAGGCCGGCATGACCAACACGTTGGCCGGGCCCGAAAGGCGGCAGAACGGATATTGCGCCATCGCCTTGGGATTGAGCGCAACATCGGCCGCCATCTCACCATCATATTCGAAATCAACGCGGCGCTTGTCGAGGATCTTGACCGCTTCCTGAATGCGCTCGGAGCGTTCGCCCTGCGGATGGCCGAAGGTGGAGTAAGCCAGCAGCGCGACGCGCGGCTCATAGCCCATGCGGCGTGCAAAGCCGGCCGTTTCTTCCGCGATATCGGCGATCTCAACGGCATTGGGCATGTCGTGCACCGCCGTATCGGCCACGATGACCGTGCGCCCGCGAGACAGCACGATCGACGCGCCAATCACGCGATGGCCTGGACGGGCATCGATGACGTTGCGCACATCTTCCAGCACGGTGGAATAGTTGCGCGTCACACCCGTGACCATCGCATCCGCATCGCCCAGCGCCACCATGGTGGCGCCGAAATAATTGCGGTCGTTGTTGATGAGACGCTGGCAATCGCGATGGAGGAAGCCGCGCCGTTGCAGCCGCTCGTAGAGGTAGTCGGCATAAAAGCCGTTGCGGCGAGACAGGCGTGCATTGATGACCTCGATGCCGGGCTTGTCGAGATCGACGCCGGCTTGTGCGGCGTTTTCACGGATCACGTCGTCGCGGCCGATCAGGATGGCGGTGCCGAGTTCCTGATTCACATAGGACACGGCGGCGCGCATGACCTGCTCTTCCTCGCCTTCGGCAAAAACAACGCGCTTTGGCTTGCGGCGAACGCTGTCGACGATGCGCTGCAAGGTGGAGGCGATCGGATCGCGGCGGGCCGACAATTGCTGGCGGTAGCGTTCGAGATCGGCAAGCGGCTTGCCAGCAACGCCGGATTCCATCGCGGCCCTGGCGACCGCCACTGGAATGGCGGAGATGAGGCGCGGATCGAACGGCACGGGGATGATGTAGTTCGGGCCGAAGCGCGGGCGCGAGCCCTGATAGGCGGCGGCGACTTCGTCCGGCACGTCTTCGCGGGCCAGATCGGCCAGCGCCTGCGCGGCGGCGACCTTCATTTCGTCGTTGATCGTGGTTGCCCGCACATCCAGCGCGCCGCGGAAGATGTAGGGAAAGCCCAGCACGTTGTTGACCTGGTTCGGGTAATCCGAACGGCCGGTCGCCATGATCGCGTCGGTGCGGATCTCAGCCACTTCTTCCGGCGTGATTTCCGGATCGGGATTGGCCATCGCGAAGATGATGGGGTTCTTGGCCATGGACTGAACCATGGCGGGCGTCAACGCGCCCTTGGCGGACAGGCCGAAGAAGATGTCGGCACCATCCAGCGCTTCCGCCAGCGTCCGCTTCTCGGTCGGCACCGCATGGGCGGACTTCCACTGGTTCATGCCTTCCGTACGGCCCTGATAAACCACGCCCTTGGTGTCGCAGAGGATGACGTTTTCCGGCGTGAAGCCGAGCGATTTCACCAATTCGATACAAGCAATGCCCGCAGCACCCGCGCCGTTGCACACGAGCTTGGCCGACTTCATGTCACGGCCCGTGATGGCGAGTGCGTTGATCAGGCCGGCGGTGGCGATAATCGCCGTGCCGTGCTGGTCGTCATGGAAGACGGGGATGTCCATCAGTTCGCGCAGCTTCTGCTCGATGATGAAGCATTCCGGCGCCTTGATGTCCTCAAGGTTGATGCCGCCGAAGGAAGGCCCGAGATAGCGCACGGCATTGATGAAGGCGTCGGCGTCTTCCGTGTCGACTTCGAGGTCGATGGAATCCACATCGGCAAAGCGCTTGAACAGCACCGACTTGCCTTCCATCACGGGCTTGGACGCCAGCGCGCCGAGATTGCCGAGGCCGAGGATCGCCGTGCCGTTCGAGATCACGGCCACCATGTTGCCTTTGGTGGTGTAGTCGAACGCCTTGGACGGGTCCTCGGCAATTGCCTTTACCGGCACGGCCACGCCCGGCGAATAAGCCAGCGACAGGTCGCGCTGCGTCGCCATCGGCTTGGTGGGGTTGATCTCCAGCTTGCCGGGCCGGCCTTGCGCATGGAAATCAAGCGCTTCCTGCGGGCTGACGGAGGGGCCTGTCGGCTCGTTGCGATCCCTAGGTGGCATGTCTGTTTCCCCGCTTCGTTCTTGTTGTTGCCGCTCTTCTTGTGGAGCGTTCGGGATTAAGACTCCCAATCCCCCTCGTAAAGGCCGAAAACTACCTGACCTTCCGCCGAGGCCCGCTTTGAACGCGCAGATACCGATCGACAAGACCAGCATCCAGCCGGCGGCGACGCCGATGATGGAGCAGTACCATGCCATCAAGGCAGCGAACCCGGATTCGCTGCTGTTTTACCGCATGGGCGATTTCTACGAGCTGTTCTTCAACGATGCGGTGATTGCGGCGGGCGTGCTCGGCATCGCGCTCACCAAGCGCGGCAAGCATCTGGGCGAAGACATTCCGATGTGCGGCGTGCCCATGCATGCCGCCGACGATTACCTGTCCAAGCTGATCGGGCGGGGTCACCGCGTTGCGGTTTGCGACCAGATCGAGGATCCGGCGGAGGCCAAGAAGCGCGGCTCGAAGTCGGTTGTTGCACGGGATGTCGTGCGGCTCGTCACGCCCGGCACGATTACGGAAGAAAAGCTGCTCGCACCGGGTGAAGCGAGCTACCTCATGGCGCTCGGCCGCGCCAAGGGCGCCGACGCACCGTTTGCGTTGGCCTGGATCGACATCAGCACCGGCGCCTTCACCGTTATGGATACGACGGCCGATCGCCTGCTGGCGGACATCCTGCGCATCGAGCCGCGCGAACTGATCGTTCCGGAACCGGTGTTTTACGACCCCGAGCTGAAGCCGGTGTTCGACGTGCTGGGCCGCGTTGCCAATCCGCAGCCGGCCAGCCAGTTCGACGGGGCGGCTGCCGAAGGTCGCATCACCCGTTATTATGACGTGGCGACGCTGGATGGGTTCGGGTCGTTCTCGCGTCCTGCTCTTTCGGCCATTGCAGGCGCCATCGCTTACGTAGAGAAGACGCAGAAGGCCGAGCGTCCGCCCTTGGCGCGACCTTGCCGTGAGGATGGGGGTGCGGCCGTCTTCATCGACCCGGCGACG
>NZ_DAMBUH010000109.1:0-10791 GCF_032053605.1 Tianweitania sp. | reverse complement strand
ATGCTCCGTTGTTGAAGGGTTGGTTCCAGGTTGCCCGGATCAGGGAAGCGTCGGCTCTTCCGCTACCCGAACATGGCCGTTGCCGAGACGTTCGCCCCAGCCACGCGGACCGGGCTTGGGTGGCTTCAGGCTCTGTGCTGCCCCGTCGGCGCGGACCAGAACCTCGCCGCGAAGCGAGCCGCGATCGAACCGGCCCTGAACGGTGACGGTCTCACCCGGCTTGACGAGATCGCCGCCTTCTCCGCGCCAGCCGCTGTCGATCAGTGCGCGGCCGGATTGGTCCGCCAGAACGAACTTGTTGCCGAAGACGTCACCCACAGTGCCCTTGATGGCCGCCTGCGTGCCGTCTTCCAATGTGTTCACGGCAACCGGCTTCATCAGCACCGTGCTGTCGTTGGGCGACAAAGCGGCCGTTACGCCCGCGCCGCCGGCAAGGCCGAGAACGAGAAGGCCGATGCCGGCGAGTGCGGCCTTGGTTCGCCCGCTCCGGAGAAAAGGAGGAGCGGGACGTTCTGTCTTGATCTGTATCGCCTCGTTTTCAGGGCTCACTGGCATATCTCCTCGTGTTGCGAATGGGCTGATCATGCACGGATCCCCGCAATCGAGCCTGAACTGCCTCGTTCAGGTTCGGTTCAGCGCATGGGCATAGGTCGCAGCCGACGGATGCATCGGAGAAAAAAAGGCGTGAAGGTTCTGCTGGTCGAAGACGACGTAGCGCTCGGAAGCCGCATCGCAGATGCGTTGCGGGCCGAAGACTTCGCGGTTGATTGGGCGAAGAACGGCGAAGATGGGCAGCATCTAGGCGATACCGGCATCTATGACGCCGCGGTGCTCGATCTCGGCCTTCCAAAGATCGACGGCAAATCCGTACTGCGCGCTTGGCGTCAAGCCGGCCGCGCCTTGCCAGTGCTGATCCTGACCGCTCGCGATGGCTGGTCGGAAAAGGTCGAGGGCTTCAAGGCTGGGGCTGACGACTACCTTACTAAACCTTTCCGCGTCGAGGAACTGGTGATGCGCTTGCGTGCGCTCGCGCGCCGCGCGGCAGGCCATGCCGCTACCCGCATCGACTGCGGCGCGCTCGTCTTCGATGCCCAGCTCGGCTCCTTTGAGCTGAACGGCCTGCCGTTGCGGCTCACCGCACTCGAATGGCGCGTTCTTTCCGCGCTCGCCTTGCGCAAGGAAATCGTGGTGTCGCGCAGCGAACTGACCGAGCGCGTTTATGAGGGCGACGCTGAAACAGATTCCAACTCGCTCGAGGTAATTGTCGGCCGTTTGCGCCGCAAGCTCGGCCGCGAAGCGATCGAGACAGTGCGCGGCCATGGCTATCGGTTGACGGCGGTGAATGGCGAATGACACTCATGCCCCAATCGCTGGCCGGACGCCTGCTTCTTGCGGCGGGTGTCGCAATTGCCGTAGCGCTCGTGGCGGCGGGCTTCTTGATCAATGCCGTGCTTGAACGCTTCGTCGTGCGGCAGGTGGATGGGCGGCTCGATGCGCAGATTGCCCTGCTCGATGCAAGCCTCACCAACGGAGATGACTCCCTGGAGAAAGCCCGGGACCGCCCGTTCATCGACCGCCGCGAGAAATGGGTCTGGGTTGTCTCTCGCAATGGCCGAACCATTGAATCTGAGTTTCTTGGCTCACGACCTGATTTTAGCGAACGGACGCGCAAAGCTGATCCAAATGGAATCCGTCCCTTCGATCTCCACGACGATGACGGCCGGCTGATCCACTGGCGGGTGCTTCGAAGAAGCAGCGATGCGACACTCATTGCTGCTGGCGCACCCTACGATCCGGCGATCGGCCGCCCTCTTAGGGAAGCCATGCAGCCGCTGGTTTGGGCGCTGCTTGCACTGGGCGTCGCACTTGTTCTCGCGGCGCTTGTTCAGGTTCGGCTCGGGCTTAGGCCGCTAAAATCGCTGCAAGCTGAACTTCATGACATCCGCGCGGGCAGGCGTCAGGAGGTAAGCCAAGACCAGCCCAGCGAGATCATGCCGCTCGCCGCCGAGTTGAACAAGCTGTTAGGCGAAAACACCGAAACTCTCGCGCACGCGCGCCGCCATGTGGCGAACCTTGCTCATGGGCTGAAGACACCGTTGGCGACGCTTGTGGCGGCTCCTTCGGCGGCGGCCGATCCACAGATCCGTAATCTTGTAGAGCGAATGGACAGGCTGATCCGCCACCATCTCACGCGCGCCCGGGCTGCGGCGCTGGGTGAAGCTTCGCGGGCAAGAACGGATGCAGGCGCACGGCTCGCTGAGCTCGCGGAGGTCATGCGGGCAGTACACGCGCCTAAGCCCGTTCAGGTTGCGCTCGATGCTCCCGCAGAAGCATTTGTTGCTTGTGAGGCGCAGGATTTCGATGAGATCTTCGGCAACATCATCGACAACGCCTTCAAGTGGGCGAACGAAACCGTGCGTATTGTAGCCAGTCGCGAAATGCGCGAAGTCTGCTTTAGCATCGAAGATGACGGCCCTGGCGTCAATGCTGAGGCAGTGCGCGACGTGCTTGAGCCCGGAAAGCGCCTGGACGAAACGGTGCCTGGCTACGGCTTCGGCCTGTCGATCGCCCGCGAACTCGTCGAACTCTATGGTGGCTCGATCAGGCTCAGAGCGTCGCAAGGGCTGAAAGGCACCTCCGTGGAGGTGCGGCTACCATCGGCTTCGAGCTAAGACGTGTTCGCCCCATTCAGACCTTCAAAGGCGGCACAATGCTGGACGCAGCGAAAGATATCAGACCAGTTATCTTTCCCGAACCATCGACAACGATCGATCGGCAGTCGGCTAGCATCATTGTCTGCAGTCGGTCAGGCTGTAGCCGAACCTGTTCTGCGTCTTAGATAAAGACCATGAACTTCTTCCAAAACCTTATACAGCGGCAAGTCCGCACGCTAGTCGGCTCAAGTGCTCCACAGCTGGACGCGCCGAAAGGCGATCCAGGTTTGCTCGGCCCGGAGTCTGTAGCGTGGCGTGTCCATGGTGACTTCACAGCGATGATGATCGGCGGTGTCACTGCTCTCTTGCTGCAGATGCTGCACCCGAAAGCACTTGCCGGTGTTTGGGATCATTCAGGCTTTCGAGATGATATGATCGGGCGGCTGAAACGCACGGCGCAATATATTGCAGGCACCACCTACGGTCCGACAGACGAAGCCGAGAAGCTGCTGGATCGCGTCAAGCTTGTCCATGACCAGGTCGAAGGCACCTTGCCCGATGGATCATCCTATTCGGCCAATGATCCGCATCTGCTCACGTGGGTTCATGTGGCGGAGGTCAGCAGCTTTCTCCAAGCCTACCTTCGTTACTGTGATCCGCATCTGTCACGCCTCGACCAAGATCGATACTTTGCGGAAGTCGCTCTGTTTGCCAAACGCCTGGGTGCGAAAGATGTGCCCGTCACACGCACGGACGTTGACGCGTATCTGACCCATATGCAGCCGGAACTGCGTTATGACGCGCGAACGCGGGAGGTTGCGTCCGTGCTGCTCTCTCAACCTGCCCCAACAATTCTGCTCCGCCCGTTTCGCGATGTAACAATGGACGCCGCCATCGATTTGCTGCCCTCATGGGCGGCAACAATGCATGGTCTCGACTTATCATCCCGTAGACGGCAACTAGCCCGTGTGGGCGCACGCAGCATCCGGGCCGTCATGAAGCCTGCATTGCGGGACACACCTGCGACGCGAGCTCGGAGAAGAGTTGAGGGCCAAAGTTTATAGAGTTCGCCAGCACGCCGAGCCCGAAGAAGTCTCTCGGCTAAGCCGGATTGGTCTTGGCATCAAGAACGTTCGTGATGGAAAGGCATCATACGCGAAGATCGGGGGCCAGCTTCCTGAAACCGACTGAATGCACGCAGCGACGCAGGCGGCCACGTTCGAGCTGCAACCGTCCGCTCTCTTACAAGATGGGTTTGGAGGTCGCCTCTCCGCTATCCATCCGTTCCGGCCATACCTCTCGCAAACCATTGCGGTCACTCATGCCTAATCGTCGACGAGCTAAGGCCTTAACCTGCTAGAGCTAAGTTGGCGTCGTCGATCCACAGAGAACCTTTGAAAATTCTGCGTTGGTCCGCAACATGAAATCCCGTGAGATAAGCGACATAGACGCTAGGACAGAGGTGCTAGGTTTTGTCCAAAAGCGTCATGATGGCTCAACCTGTCCGAGCGAGGTAGCGCGTCGTTTGGCCAGCAAGGCGGGCATACCTGAGAGCTGGAGAGGTTATATGCCTGTCGTCCACCTGGCCGTTGATGAACTTTGTGCTGAAGGCAAGATAAGCTTGTCTTGGAAAGCTGTTCCGATGGCAAAACGGGATGGCCCTTACAGGATCTGCAAACCCCGCGGCTGAACCATTGGGTACCGAAGCTCTCCCGTCTGAAAAATCCCAGCTTTGTGTTTGAACGATCTCACGCCTTGAGAATTAAACGCGTTCTTCCACATTCTGATCGGATCACCGTGCCTCTTCGTCTCCTTGTCGTGAAACTGCCAAGCAATGCCAGGTTCGGCGCGAGTATGCGGGCTCTGCCTCTCACGAAACCTACGAGGAGACCTTGCGCTCTCTGGATGGAAGTGCCGCAATCGAGCATGTATCCTGCGTAGACGGATCTGATTCACTGACACTCGAGGAACTCGGGCGGTTCGACGGGATCTTCTTTGCTGGATCGCCGATCCAGATGCATGATGAAAGCCCCGAAACGCGCGCTGCTGCAGCCTTCATGCAGAAAGTCTTTGAAGCCGGCATACCATCGTTTGGATCCTGCGCAGGTCTACAGATTGCGGTTGTTGCCGCAGGAGGCAAGACAGCCCCGCGTGCCAACGGCATCGAAGCAGGCTTTGCAAGAAACATCACGATGACCCAAGAGGGGTTTTCGCACCCCATGCTAGCTGGCAGGCCGGCCGTCTTCGACGCGCCGGCGATGCATTCCAGTGTTGTCGATACCCTGCCGCCGGGCTCAACGCTGTTGGCAAGCAACAGGCACACGCCAGTTGAGGCGCTGGAGATACGGCATGGAAACGGCATCTTCTGGGGCGTGCAGTATCATCCGGAAATTTCGATCGGCGAGGTGGCAGCCTCGCTGCGCAGGCAGAGCTCCGACCTGATCCATGAGGGTTTGGCATCCGACGAAGATGCCTTGGAAGCGCACGCCCAACGGCTGCAAGACCTGGATCGTGATCCAAGACGCAGCGACATCGCCTGGCAACTTGGCCTTGACGAAGAGACCATCGACGCCAACCGCCGGACAATTGAGCTGAAAAACTTTCTGAGCTTTTTGACCGAGCGGGCTCCGCATGCCGGCAGGCGCCGGCCTCGTGGCGCTCCAGCAGATGAACATAGAGGCGGGCGACATCCTGGACGGCTGGAGCGCACCAGCGATTGTCCCCCGGCTGCAAGCGGGCGGTCGGCTTGAGACGTTCTTTTTAAAACCGGACGTATAAGACTTTCTAGGAACGCTCTCAAGTCAGCCGTGACCGACCAAGTCTAGTTAGGTGCCAACTGCTCATGCTCCGACACAATGAGGAGCTTGCTTGACGCTCGATGAATAGGTGCTCGTCGAGATTGATTGTGGCGCAGGTCGTTGCGTAGCCGCACTCGGTATTGCGGGGCATGAGATCGCCCTCGCTGTGGAGCCGCCGAAAACTTCAAGTTCGCTGGGATCCAAGCTCATCAAGGCCGGGGGCAGCACTTTCCTTCGCAAACCCAACGAAATTCAGCTATTGCCGCTGCGACAGTTGTGACAAGCGAGACCCTAGCTAATGGCCGAAAGTGGCGTGTGTTGCGGGGTCGTCGGCGTCGGGGCACTGGCACTTATCCTGCCGGGGCCACCAACGGCGTATGGAAAGAGCTGCAGTGCGGCTCCTATGTCTTTATGGACGCTGACTATCGCCGAGTACTCGGGCCAACCGCAAATCACGGTGACGAGCACGCACTTTTCGGTATGTCATCTGTCATGAGCAAGACAGCAGGGAGAACGGTCGGTGATGCTGGTTTAAAACTAGTTTCGCTGAATAGCGATTTTCCAACGATCGCGGACACTCGAATGTTGTTTGTACCCACTTAGTCGACGAACACTGCCAGTTCGAAGACCCGAACGGCGTATCATCGATCAATTAGCGTTAAGATTGATCCCCGGCCACTGCGATCCGACCTGCAAACTCCACGACTGGTACGTCGGTGTCCGGAGCAACAGGGTTGAGGTTCTGCTGCCTGTTACCGTGCGAGGCAAAGTTTTCTAGTCTATGCGAAAGCTGCTGCTGAGAGGTTTTGTCTTAGGACAGGCAAGTGCCGCGTTCCTTAGCCAGGAGCGGTCTGTCTAATTGCAGGCATGTCTGGCACACAGTTGCCGTTCAGCAACTGGGGAGATCCTCTTTATTCCCTTGGAAAAACCGTCACCTGCGAAGAGGGGTCCCTAATTATCTAAATACTTGGTGGAACCGTCCGCTTCTGAAGGGCGTCGGATCAACAAAGGGCCTTTCTTCGGTAAGCAGTTCGGCAAGCAGGCGTCCACTAGCAGGTCCAAGCGTCAGCCCATGATGGGCATGCCCGAAATTGAACCAAAGCCCCTTATGGCGATGCGCACCACCGATCACCGGACGCATATCCGGCAAGCAGGGCCGCAGGCCGAGCCACGGCGTCGCTTCGACCTCTTTGCCGAGATCCAAAAGCTGCCTTGCGCACCGCTCGGCGCGATCGATCTGTTGCGCACCGGGAAGGCGATCGGGGCTGGCGAACTCGATCCCCGTTGTCAGCCTGACGCCCTGCCGCATCGGTGCGAGAACATAGCCGGCCTCTTCGTCAACCACGGAGTGGTGAAGGGCAGTGCCCGCCGGCGAAGTGTAGTGCTTGTGATATCCGCGCTTGATGCCGAGCGGGATCGCATAGCCGAAGCGACGGAAGATCAGGTCTGATTGCGGCCCAAGCGCAACCACGATGTCGGGAGCCGTGATCTCGCCGTCTGGTGTCGCTACCGCCCAAGTCGAGCCGACCTGGCGGAGGCTCGCTGCGTCCGCAACGACGATCTGGCCGCCTCGTTTTTCAAACAAGCGCGCATAACGCTTCGTCAATTCGCCGGGATCGGTGACAGTCTTTGGGTCCAGCCAATGAACGGCACCGGAGATGCCGTTCGCGCCGGTCCTGACAGATGGTTCAAGCGCGGCAAAGGCCGATTGATCGAGAATTGCCGACCGCAGTCCATGGTGCGCCAGTGCCTCGACTTCAGCGACGGCCGCCTCGAAACGCCCGGGCGTTCTGAATGCCGCAATCCAGCCCTCCGCTCGCACCAGATCTTGCGCCCCTGCCGCTTCGATCAGCGCATCGTGTTCGCGAACACTGGCTTCGATCAAGGGCAGCATGGCCCGGGTGGCGATCTCCAGATTGTGTGGCGTCGAGTGCCGCCAGTAGCGAAACAGGAACGGCGCGAAATGGAGGAAATCGCGCAGGTCGTAGCGCACATCCGAGGAGCGGTTCAGCGCATAGCGCATCAACGTCGTCAGGCTTCGCGGAAAGGCATAAGGAACGACGCTCGAGCGCTCGATCAGACCGGCATTGCCATGGCTCGTTCCTTCGCCGGGGCGACCCCGGTCGATCAACACGACAGACCGACCGCGCGCTTGAAGGTGGAGCGCGGTCGATACACCGACAATGCCGGCGCCAAGCACGAGAACGTCGGATGACATGTGCAGTCCCGTCAACTCAGGACACGCATAGGACTGTGATCGGCATGTTGGCTCGGATCAGTAGATGTCGAACGGGAAATACTTGGCGACGATCTTGCCATAGGTTCCATCGGCCACGATCGCCTTGATTGCCTTGTTGAAGCGCTCACGCAGCGCATCGTCGCCCTTGCGAATGCCGATGCCGGCTTCGGTTTCCGTGCCCGGAACGTCGCCCAGAAGCCTGCAGCAATCCTTGCCTGCCTTGTTCAGCCAATCAACCACGACGAACTTGTCGGAGATGAGAGCATCGACGCGGCCATTCTGCAGATCGGTCGCCGCTTCATCCTGGGTTGGATACATCTTCACCTCGGCGCCGTTCTTGGCATACACGTCGTCGGCATAGTTCGCCTGCGTGGTCGCAGCCTGCGCGCCAACCGTCTTGCCGGCCATGTCGGCAACGCCGACGCCCTTCAGCGGGCTGTCCTTCTGCACAACCACGGCCAGCGGCGTCGTGTAGTATTTGTCGGTGAAGTCGATCTGCTGCTTGCGCTCTTCGGTGATGCTCATCGAAGCGATGATGGCGTCGAACTTCCCGCCTATCAGCGCGGGGATCATGCCGTCCCAGTCCTGCGCAACGATCGTGCATGTCGCCTTCATCTCGGCGCAAAGCGCATTCGCCATCTCCACGTCCAGTCCCGCAATGGAGCCGTCCGGCTGCATGTAGTTGAAGGGCGGATACGCGCCTTCGGTAGCGATGCGGATCGTCGCGTCCTGCGCTGACGCATGGGGCGTGAGGCTCAGCAAAGCGAGGGCAGCTGCAATCAGGACCGGCTTCATTGTTCTGTCTCCATGAAAGGCGAGTGAAAGTTGCGGCAGGACGGCTTGCGGCGCCTTCAGCGGACGGGCACCTTGGTAGGTAGGAAGGAGGCTGGCACCTGCAGAAGCGCCGCATGAAGGTTGCTGTAATCAACGGCCATATGCAAGCGCGGGAACCTTGCGTTCGAGCCAAAGCAGCGTCATTGCGAAAAAGCCTCAAACAACACGCGTCCGATCTGCCTGAAGGCCTGCGGATGATCCTCGCACAGCGCCTTGCCGCTCGTCATCAGTGAGATGATCAGAGGAACCCCGTTGGCCGGGATGGTCCGGATCAGGTCGTGCTTGTGGTATGCAACGCGCGCGTCGCCGGTCCATCCCAGCCGACCGGCCTTGCTCCACATCGGGAGGCCTGCCGGGATGCCGCCGCCTAGATAGTTGTCGACCTGGAACAAGGGGTTGGCGGCATCGGCGCTGGTGCGGTCCCGATGCAGGATGTCCTGAGCCCGACTTTGCGACGCAGGCGAAAGCGGCAACCCGCTTCCGAACAGTTCGGCAAACAGCCGCGCGCTCGCCAGGGGTGTCATGACGTTCATGTTTTCACCCTGGCGCCCGGCATATTGCGCTTCACGGCCATAGCGCATGTCGTCCATCAGCTTCTGCGTGATGTTTGACGTCGCGAATTCCGGCCAGGCAAGTGCCTGGAAGAACCGGTTCAACCCGTCGCGACGATGGCGCCATGCCTGCAGGGCTTCCCCTTCGAGCAAGGTGTCGCCAGTGGTGCCGGTGATGATGTCGATGACGTAGTTCGTTGCTGCATTGGACGACCAGAGGATCATGTCCCGCATGGCCCGGTCGAGTTCCGCATGCGGGGTGATACGTCCGTCGTCGATGAGGCACAGGGCATGAACCAGATGAAAGGTCTTGACCACGCTGCAGGGATAGCATCGCCAATCGCCCCGATACGAAAAGCCCTCCAGGCCGGCCGCGGGTCCGTCGCCGCGCAGGACGACGAGGCCGAACGTGTCGGCGGCGAGGCCGACATCGGCGAACCGATCCAGCAACCGGCTTACGACGGCCTGGCCGGCATCGTTCATTGCGGGGGTGGCGTTGAAGAAAAAGGCGCTCTGCGTTGCGGTATCGTTCATGTCACGAATTTCCATTGAGGGTCGAGGCGGCTGCGTCTGCATCCAGCGCGGCTGCTTTCCAGCAGCGCACCAGCCCGCCATCGGATGTTTCGGTCAAAAGCTGGGGCTCGCCGCAACGGAGTTCGGCGAACCGGCAACGGCTGGCAAAGCGGCAGCCTTCAATGATGGCGTAGGGGTCCGGCATCTCGCCGCTCACGGGAACGCGGGCGGTGCCGCGCCTCCGGCTCACATCGGGAACGGCATCCATCAGGCCGGTCGTATAGGGATGGCGCGGATGGTCGAAAAGCGCATCAACGGTCGCCAGTTCGACCAATTCGCCGAGATACATCACCGCCACCCTGTCGCAGAGATGCCGGACGACCTGCATGTCATGCGAGATGAAGAGGATGGTGATCCCTGTCTCGTCGGACAGCCGCTGCAGAAGATTGATGATCTGAGCCTGCACGGACGCATCGAGCGCCGAGACCGGCTCGTCTGCAACGAGGATGCGCGGGCGTGGGCATAAAGCGCGGGCGATCGAAACGCGCTGGCGCTGCCCGCCGGATAGCGCGTGCGGGTATTTGTCGGCCGTATCCGGCGAAAGACCGACGCGCAGCAAGGTCTCGCGCACCTCCGCCTTTCGCTCCGGCTTGGAAAGGACGGGGCGATAGCGGGCGACGACTTCTTCGAGCAAGGCGCCGATCGTCATACGCGGGTTGAGCGACGAGTAGGGATCCTGGAACACCATCTGGATGCGACCGTCCGGATCCGGTCCATTCATCGGGTGCCCGTTGAAGAGCACCGAGCCTTCATTCGCGGCCTGCAAACCAACAGCCAGGCGCGCCAGCGTGCTCTTTCCGCAGCCGGACTCCCCGACAATGCCCAGGGTCTCGCCTCCGGCGATTGCGAGATCGACGTGATGCACGGCGCGCAACACCGCCGCAGGGCGGCGCAGGGCGAGGTCGGCGAGGTTGCGGGCGGCCGGGAAATGTCGCGAAACATCGCGCAGTTCGAGAATGGTCATGGCCGACCTTCCAGCAAACAAGCATCGGCATGGTGCGGCGTGGCCGCGTCATGGATCATCAAGGGCGGTGGCTGACCTGTCCGGCAGATGTCGTCGGCGCGCGGACATCGCGGCGCAAAGCGGCAGCCGGCAGGAGGTGATGTTAGGCTCGGCGGCGTGCCCTCGATCGGGGTCAGCG
>NZ_DAMBUH010000108.1:0-10805 GCF_032053605.1 Tianweitania sp. | reverse complement strand
ACGCGACATGCAGCCCCTGAGCCGCGCGCCAAGCGAGGCGATGCGCGCTTCGAGCTCGGCCTTCACGGGCACAGCCATCTCGGCCGCGCCGGTGGGTGTCGGAGCGCGGCGATCGGCCACGAGGTCGATCAGCGTCCAGTCCGTTTCATGGCCGACGGCTGCAATCAGCGGGATCTGCGAATGCGAAACGGCGCGGGCGCAGGATTCATCGTTGAAGCCCCAAAGGTCCTCAAGGCTGCCGCCACCGCGCGCCACGATGATGACATCCGGCCGGGGGATCGGCCCGTCGGCCGGCAACTGGTTGAAGCCGTTGATTGCAGCGCAGACTTCCGAGCCAGACGTCTCGCCCTGGACCCGCACCGGCCACACGATCACGTGCAGCGGGAAGCGGTCGGCAATGCGGTGAAGAATATCGCGGATCACGGCGCCCGTCGGCGAGGTCACCACGCCGATCACACGAGGCATGAAAGGCAGGTCCTGCTTGTGCGCTTGGTCGAACAGGCCTTCGGCCGCCAGCCGCTTCTTGCGCTCTTCCAACAGCGCCATCAGCGCACCGGCACCCGCCGGCTCCAGATTGTCGATCACGATCTGGTATTTCGACGAGCCGGGATAGGTCGTCAGCTTGCCGGTGGCGACGACTTCCATGCCCTCTTCGGGTCGGAAGCGCAGCTTCGCCATCGTTGCCTTCCAGACCACCGCCTCCAGCTTGGCGCGGTCGTCCTTCAGCGCGAAATAGGCATGGCCAGAGGAATGCGGCCCGCGATAGCCGGAAATTTCTCCCCGCACGCGCACATGGCCGAACTGATCCTCCACCGTGCGCTTGAGCGCGCCGGAGATCTCCGAGACGGAATATTCCGTGGCGTTGGTGAGCGGAGCGGGGGAAAGCAGGTCGGGCATGGATAAAGACATATCGTCGGGCAGACGATTCTACCAGTTCGTCACCAGATGACCCGAGCGCGGCTTCGTTCGCTTGCTCAAGCCTGTGAAGTCGAAGCTTGCTGCATCCTCGACCATGGGCAGCGAGATGTTGTCCAGGCTTTCGCTGATATGGCGCGCCAAGGCTTCCACGATGACGGACGGGCCGGCGGGTGTGTGGCCGCGCATGATGCCGATGCGGATGTCGGGCAGGGGTGCAAAGCCGTCGGCTTCGCCGAGCACGCGCATGCCCGGCCGCAAGGCGCATTCCGGCAGAACGGAGACGGCGAGGCCGGACAGAACGGCGGCGATCACGACGGTGGCTGACCAGCTGGTGAACAGAATGCGATAATCGCGCCCGCTTGCATCCAGCGCATCACAGGCCGCACGCCGCCACATGCAGGTCGGGCGGCCAACTGCGAGCGGCAGAATGGTTTCTTCGTGGATCGGATGGTTCGCGGAGCTGACCCACAACAGCGGCTCGCGGCGCACGATCTCGGACTGACCGGTTCCGGCGCTGTGCGTCACTAAAGCGATGTCGATTTGTCCCCGCTTGAGCAGTTCCACGAGATTGGCGGTGGGCTCGCAAACGACCGACATTTCCACACGTGGATTGGAGCGGGCAAAGCGGGCCATGATCTCCGGCAGGAAGCGGTCGGCGTAATCGTCGGGCGTGCCAATGCGAATCTGACCTTCGAGACTGGTGTCGTCGAAGGCCGCCATGGTTTCGCGGTTCAGTCGGATCATGCGCCGGGCGTAGGCAAGCAGCTTCTCGCCGTCTTCAGTCAGCCGGTTGGTGCGCCCATCCTTTTCGAACAGCGCCTTGCCGATGCGCTCTTCCAGCCGCCGCATCTGCATGGATACGGCTGATTGGGTGCGATGCACCTCGTTTGCGGCACGGGTGAAGCTGCCGGTGTCGGCGATGGCGACGAAGGTCTGCAACTGGTCGAGATCGAGCGGGATAGCCATGCGAAAGCCTCCTGAAACTTCATCAGCAGCGTTGATGGCAGTCATTAGAAACATTCGTTGGATTTATCAATCGGCGCGATCCATTCCTTTGCGTGTTCCATGCGAACGGTCACTGCCCTGTAACATGTGCAGCCTAGTGCTGCGGGGCATGGGCAGGATCAAACCTGTTACTTCTTTGAAGGAGACCTGCAATGTCGACGCTCGACCAGTCCGCCACAACGCTGCCCGCCGCATCCCGCCCGGCCATATGGGCGCGTATGACTGGTCGTACGGTGGCTGTGACGCGTTTTCTGCGAAATCGAAGTGCCTTTGCACGCCTGACCGATATGACGGACAAACAGCTGACCGACATCGGCTTGCGTCGCTATGATGTCATGGAGGCCGGAACCGGGTTCAACGACCCTATCACGCGCCTGACCGCGATCGTGGATGCGCGGCAGTCCGGCGAAGCGGCGGCGCGCCGCGTTTCCTAGGGATCAAGCGGGCAGGGAGTGTTTCTTCCGCCCGCATACGCATCGTGAGCCTGACGCGTTGTACGCATCAGGCTCTTCACGGGCTTAAGAGCCGCGCTGTTCCATCCCCTTCAGGAACTTGTCAAAGATCGCTTCGGTGCCCTTCTGGTAGTCGTCGCGCGTCTTGCGGCCGGTCTCAAACATGTCGCCGAACAGATCGTCATAAGGGTTGCGCGGCCGGCCGCTGGGATTGGTTGGCTCAGGCTGCGGTTCGGGCTGCGCCTGGCTGCCCATGCCGCCGCCGCCCATCATGCCTTCCAGGATCTTGCCCCAAGGCGTTCCGCCAAACGGGTTGTTGTTTGGCTGGGCCTGCGGTGCGTTCTGGCTCGTTTGTCCGCCACCGGTCATCATGTCCTTCATGGCCTTGCCGAAGGGGTTGTTGAACGGATCGAAGCCCGGGCCCGAATTTGTGCCGGCACCTGAGGATGTGCCGCCGCCCATACCGCCCCCAAGGCCGCCACGCATCATCTGCTCGATAATGTCGCCGATGACGTTGCCGCCGGACTGGCCCGGCATCTGACCGGTGGACTGCTTGAACAGGCCGCCCATGATCATGCTGGCGAGCGCCGGCAGCATCTGCTGCAGGATTGATTGCGCAATGCCAGTGGACTGCGCGGCATGCGCGGCGACGGCACGGCTGAGCTCCTTCGAGCCGAACAGGTGGCCGAGAATGCCGTTGCCATCGGCCATGCCATCAGGCCCAAGTGCCTGATTGGGATTGTCGAAGTAGCGGGCATGATTGCCCGATGCCATCGCCTGGATGAAGCCGCCGACACCGTAGGGGTCGCTGGCATTACGCTTGAGGCCCTGGCTGAAGGCGGGCAGCAGCGCTTCGGTTGCGAGTTGAACCTGTTGCTGAGTGAGGCCGTATTGGCGCGCCATCAACTCCATGGCCTTGCCGTTATCGGCGTTGTTGAGCATGTCGAACAAAGGCATCATGAGCGTTTCCTCCGGTTAGGTATGAACCTAGGCCGGATCGCTTGGGCTTAAAGGGCTGCGCCCGGGGAAGGATGAGCCTCAGTCGTATCCCAACGATACCAACGTCATCTTGAACGCGATGAAAGTGGCAAAAGTCGACAGGGCCATGACGGTCAGCAGCACCTTGCCCAGCGAGGTCAGCGTGCCTTTTTCAACATCGCGGTAGGGATCGCGGTCGCCGGTGAGGGCAAGGTATAGCCCGAAGACCGTGGTCAAGGGTGCCAGCGCAATCGCATGATAATCCCAGTCGACCCTTGCGGCTCCGGCATAGGCAGCTTCAAGCGGGCGCCATAGGCCTGCCCAACCCAGACCGAGGCCGACCGACAGAAAAAGGAGGCCGGCCAGCCGGTACTTCAGCACCTGCACCGCACGCTCTCCTTGGCCCGAGACGAAGGCTGATCAGTAGGCATATTCCTGGAAGATCGGCTCGATCGACCCGCCCCACCGCATGTGGAACGCATTCACCATGTCTTCCGCGCTGGTGGTGCCACGCGCGACCACTTCGTCAAGCGGGCTGAGGAAGGATGTTTCGTCGTAGCCATCCTTGTTGAGGCGCGCCCGGTTGGCGAGGCCGCGACGGGAAATGGCGAGCACTTCACGAGCGATGTCGCGCAGGCTGCGATTGTCGAGTAGGGCGGACAGGCCTTGCTCAGGCACGGCCTCGCGCATTGCGACCACGTCCTCATAGGTCCAGTGGCGTGTCAGCGCTTCGGCGGCATCCAACGCTTCGTCGTCATAAAGCAGGCCGACCCAGAAGGCGGGCAGGGCGCAGATGCGACGCCATGGGCCGCCATCGGCACCACGCATTTCCAGGAAGCGCTTCAGGCGAACATCGGGGAAGAGCGTGGACAAGTGGTTTGCCCAATCGCCCATGTTGGGCAGGCCATCCGGCAACTCATTGCGCAGCGCCCCGTCCATGAACTGGCGGAAGGTGACATGGGTCAGGTCGTGGTAGCGACCTTCGCGGATGGCGAAATACATCGGCACGTCGAGCGCCCATTCGACGTAATCCGCAAAGCCGAACTCAGGCGAGAAGCAGAAGGGCAAAACGCCCGAGCGCTGATTGTCCGTGTCGCGCCAGATATCGCCGCGCCAGCTCTGGAAGCCGTTCGGGCGGCCGTCGGTGAACGGCGAACTGGCAAACAGCGCCGTGGAAAGCGGCTGTAGCTTTAGCGAAACCTGCATCTTGCGGCGCATATCGGCTTCGGAAGAGAAGTCGAGATTCACCTGGATCGTGCACGAGCGATACATCATGTCCAGGCCCTTAGTGCCAACCTTGGGCATATAGTTGGTCATGATGTCATAGCGCGACTTCGGCATGCGCGGCGTTTCCGCCAGCGTCCATTTCGGGCTGCCGCCGAGACCCAGGAAGCGGATGCCGAGCGGCTCGGCGATCTCGCGCACCTGCGCCAGATGGGCATTGCCCTCGCGGCAGGTCTGGTGGACCGTTTCGACCGGCGCGCCAGACAGTTCGAACTGACCGCCGGGCTCGAGCGAAATCGCGCCCTGGCCGGTCGGCTCGACCAGGCCGATGATGTTGCCTTCGTCGATGATCGGGTCCCAGCCCAGCATGCCCTGCATGCCTTCCAGCAAAGCGCGGATGCCGCGATCGCCGCCATAAGGCACGGGAGCGTGCCCATCGACATAGAAGGGGAATTTTTCGTGCTCGGTGCCGATGCGCCATTGCTCGCGCGGCTTGTTGCCGGCTGCGAGGTAGTCCACCAGTTCGTCCATGCCTTCGATCGGCCGGGAGTCGGTTGTATCACGCGCCATTTTTGTACCCTGGCCTTAATTCAAGGCGTCTGCTTGCAGATTATGCAGCCGCCGGGCAAGCGAATAATCTTGACCATCTTGTCAACGGGTTCTTACCAATCTCCCACCGTCGCCTGAATGACGGCAAGGGCTGCAACGGCTGCGGTATCTGCGCGCAGGATGCGTGGACCCAGCGGAATAGCCGTTACGAAGGGCAGGGAGCGCAGCTGTCGCCGTTCCGCATCCGAGAAGCCGCCTTCCGGTCCAACCAGCAGCGCGAGCTTGCGTTCGTCGACAGCCTTGAGGCTGGACATGGGATTGTTGCCGACCGCATCTTCGTCGCAGAAGATCAGCCGGCGATCTTTGTCCCAGCCTTCCAGCAGACGCTCGAACTTCAAGGGCTCACGCACTTCAGGGAGCGCGAGGATGCCGCATTGCTCGGTTGCCTCGATTGCATTGGCTTGCAGCCGGTCAACGCTGAGCCGCGTCATCTGGGTGTGCTGGGTGAGAACCGGCTGCAACGTGCCGGCGCCCATCTCGACGGCTTTCTGCACGAGATAATCGAGCCGGCCGACCTTGATGGGCGCAAAGCAGTAAAGGAGGTCGGGCTGCGGTTCCTGCGGTCTGGTCTGCTCGACGACGTCGAGCGACGCAGCCTTCTTCTTGCCCTCGCCGAGCCGCGCCAGCCATTCGCCATCGCGGCCGTTGAACACGAGGAGTTCCGCGCCAGGCTCGTAACGCAGGACATGAAGGAGGTAATGGCTTTGCTGCGCTTCCAGCACCAGGCGGGCGCCGGTGGTGAGGGCGTCGGGCACGAAGAGCCGTTGCATTTTGTAGTTCGCACGCATCGCCCGGACATGAGCGCATGAGCGCAACACGTCAAGCGCGGCTTCCGGGCCGACGCGCGGCATGGTAGCGGATTCCCGACGAAGGAAGGCCGTTCATGCGCGTACTCGTGATCCAGAACAATGCCGACACCACGCTCGGCCAGATAGAAACGGCGCTGATCGAGCGCGGCGCGGAGATCACCATCTGCAAAGCCTTTGAAGGCGAGGCTTTGCCGGATGCGGAGTTCAATGCGTTGGTGGTTCTAGGTGGGATTCAGAACGCGCTGGCCGACGAAGGTTCACCCTACTTCCCGAAGCTCATCCAGCGCATGCGGGATTATGCCGAGTCGGATCGGGCCGTGCTTGGTGTGTGCCTCGGCAGCCAGCTTCTGGCGCGTGCCTATGGCGCGGAGAACCTGATCGGCGTGACCCACGAGTTCGGCTGGAAGGAGGTTGCGCTAACGGAAGATGGCGAGGCTGATCCGATGCTGGGCGGTCTCGATCCGACCTTCACCACCTTCCAGTGGCACGATGACACCTTTGTGCTGCCGCGCGGCGCCACGAGGCTGGCCGGCAACGACGCCACACATAATCAGGCCTTCAGGATCGGGCGTGCCGCTTACGGCATCCAGTTCCACTTCGAAGCCGACCGCAAGCTGATCGCCCATTGGAACGAGACCAACGCCGGCTACCTCGCGGGCTGCGAACCGGGCTGGCCGGAGCGCTTTGCTGCCGAGCAGGCGACCCGCGGCGCCGATGCCGATGCCAACGGGCTAAAGATCGCCCGTGCCTGGGCCGCTTTGATCTAAAAACACCTTCCGCAACGCCATCCGTGGCATTTTTGGCACGGCGGACGGAAGTGTGTGGACTGTGCTCTTCATGCGCTTCCGGGCGATCACGCTTCCCTTTAAGAGGCTGCGCGAACCCGGGCGGAGAAAGCCCGGTGGTGCAAATTTACATCACAACGAGCGAATGCGGAACGGGATGAAACCCGTTTCCAGGATCGACGTTGAACCAGTGAACCGGTTGGTAACTGGTCCATGCCAAGCCTTACGGATCGAAACTAGAGATGAAACCTGTGCGCGCCTTCTTCCTCTCCATGATCATGATTTCCGGCATCGCTCTGTGGGGCGCCGGCATCTACACGGCCGACGCTTCGGTTCACATGCAGGTGGTCGACGGCTACGGCGTCAGCGCCTCGCACTAGTCATCTTCTTAGGTGATCGTCAGGCAGTCTGCTGCCTGACATCGATGATTCGCTTGGTGGCTCCCTCGAGAACCACCGCACTCATCACCCCGGTTTTCACCGCACCCGTATCGATGTTGATGCGGTTCGGCAGCATCTCCGGTTCGGCACTTGGCGTATGCCCGTGCACGATGACCTTGGGATGCAATCCCGCATAGGTCAGAAATTCTCTCCGGATCCAGATCAGGTCTTCGCGATCCTGGATCCCGAGCGCCACGCCGGGCCGGATGCCCGCATGGCAGAAGTAATAATCGCCGAAGCTGAAAGAGCGCGGCAAGCCTCTTAGAAAATCGAGATGAGCCTGCGGCATGGCTGCCAGCAAAGCGTCGCGCGCTCGGCTGCGGCCCTGCACGTCGCCAAAGTTCACCTGGACACCGTAGGATTGCGCCGTCGTGTCGCCGCCATGTGTCACGAACAGGCCGACCGGGTGCGGATCGGCGAGGAAGTTCAGCCAGGCTTCATCATGATTGCCGATCAGCGACAGAACACGCCGATCGCTGCTGCGCGCAATGATCAGGTCCAGCGCGCGCTTCGTGTCCGGGCCTCGGTCGCCATAATCGCCGATATGGATGATCCGCCAGTCCTGTGGCTGGTCCTGTTCGATCTCGCGATCGATCTTGGAATAGATTGCCTCGAGCAGATCGGCGCAGCCATGCACGTCGCCGATGGCATAGATGCGCATGCCCGAAGGCGCACGCGCATCGTCGAGATGAACGCCGCCGCTCGGCATCATTGGCTCGGCCTTGCCGGCTCGGTCGCCACCACGGGCAGGCGATGGTGAAGGAGTTCCGGGCCCACGTCTCGAATGTCGCGCTTGCCGCACAGCGCCATGGTGACGTCGAGCTCATTGCGGATGATGTCGAGCGCCATGGTCACGCCGCGCTTTCCATAAGCGCCGAGTCCATACAGGAAGGGGCGGCCGATATAGGTGCCCTGCGCGCCAAGACACAGAGCCTTGAGCACATCCTGGCCGGACCGGATGCCGCCATCGACATGCACTTCGATACGGTCGCCAACCGCTTTCACGATCTCCGGCAAGACGGAAATGGATGACGCCGCGCCGTCCAGCTGCCGCCCGCCATGATTGGACACGATGATCGCTTCGGCGCCGGTTTCCGCAGCCTTCACCGCGTCATCCGCATCCATGATGCCCTTCAGGATCAGCTTGCCGCCCCACTGTTCCTTGATCCAGGCGACATCATCCCACGACAGTCGCGGGTCGAACTGCTCGGCCGTCCACGACGACAGCGAAGACAGATCGCCGACGCCTTTCGCATGGCCGACGATGTTGCCGAAGCTGCGACGCTTGGTGCCGAGCATCTCAAAGGCCCATTTAGGCCGCGTCGCGACCTGCCAGATATGCTTCGGGATAAACTTTGGCGGCGTCGACAAGCCGTTGCGGATGTCCTTGTGCCGCTGTCCAAGAATCTGCAGATCCAGCGTCAACACCAGTGCGGAACAGCCGGCGGCGCGGGCGCGATTGATCAGGCTTTTGACGAACTCACGGTCCTTCATCACGTAGAGCTGGAACCAGAACGGCTTGGTCGTATGGGCCGCGACATCCTCGATCGAGCATACGCTCATGGTGGACAGCGTAAACGGAACGCCAGCCGCCTCTGCCGCCTGCGCCGCAAGGATCTCGCCATCGGCATGCTGCATGCCGGTCAGGCCGGTCGGTGAAAGAGCCACCGGCATCGACACCTTCTCGCCGATCATCGTGCTTTCGAGCGAGCGGTTGGTCATGTCCACCAGCACGCGCTGGCGCAGCTTGATTGCCGCGAAATCAGCCTCGTTCGCCTTGTAGGTGCCTTCGGTCCACGCGCCGGAATCGGCATAATCGAAGAACATCTTCGGCACCCGCCGGCGCGCAACGTCCTTCAGTTCGGCGATTGTCAGCGGCGTGGCCATGTCCTTGCTCCCTCTCGCGGCACCATCGCGGTGTAAGCCCGGCAGGAACTATGGTCAATTTGGTCCTTCGTAGACTTTGAAGCTAGCGCGCGCCGTAGCTCGCTTCATAAAGGTCGCGCTGCCGCTTCAGCGCCACCATCGTGTTGCGCAGGAGAATCGAGACGGTAACCGGCCCGACGCCGCCCGGCACGGGGGTGATCCAGGACGCGACTTCCTTGACGCTTTCTGTGTCCACATCGCCCACCACGCGCTGCGTCCCATCAGGCGCGCGCTCGGTGTTGATGCCGATATCGATGACGGCAGCCCCTGGTTTCACCATGTCGGCACGGATCAGGCGAGGCTTGCCGACGGCCACGAACAACGCGTCCGCGCGACGAGCATGAGCGGCCAGCGAGCGCGTCATGTGGTGGCAGACGGTGACGGTGGCGCCTTCGCTGAGCAGCAAAAAGGCGATCGGCTTGCCGACGATTTCCGAGTGGCCGACCACGACGACCTCCAGCCCTTTCAGATCAAGGCCGGTTGCCTTCAGCAGTTCGACCGAAGCGGCTGCCGTACAGGGCGCGAGGTCGAGTTCGTTGTAAACGATGTTGCCGATGGAAGCCGGATGCATGCCCTCCACATCCTTGAGAGGATGAATGGCCCGCTGCATGCTCCGCACGGGAATGGTGGCGGGCAGGGGCCTCTGCATGATGATGCCGGTGACACGCGGATCGGCATTCATGCCGTGGATGGAGGCTTCCAGTTCGGCAGAACTGACGGTTGCGGGAAAGTTGCGCTCTTCGAAGTCGATGCCGGCAGCCTGCGCCTTGCGACGTTGGTTGCGGACATAAACATCGACGGCTTCCACATCGCCGACGGTGATGGACACGAGCTTCGGCTTCCAGCCGTCTTCCGCTGCCGCCAACGCCTGTTCGCGAACTTCGGCCAGAATGCGTGCGGCGACAGGCGCGCCCTTGAGATAGCGGGGATCGTCGGTCATCACGCGCTCCTTGGAGGAAGGGCCGGTCATCTGATTACCGGCAAGCGGGAGCCTAGCGGCACGCAAGAAAAAGGGCGACGCGATTTGCGGCGCGTCGCCCTTTTTTCGCGTCACGAAGTCCCCACCTCGCGCGCGCAGCCGGGTCGGACTGGAGGAACGACCCGTGGCAGTTTCGAACCGGCAAGCTGTCTAGAGCAATTCAAGCAAAAGTGCGGAGCGGTTTTGCGTCCGGCAATTGCGTCTAAACTAGCGGAACCAGCTCTTTCCCCCGCCGAAACTCATATCACGACGACCTTGGTGCCGATCCTCACGCGCTCATAGAGGTCGGTGACATCTTCGTTACGCATGCGGATGCAGCCGGACGACACATTGGTGCCGACGGTCCAGGGCGCATTGGTGCCGTGGATGCGATAAAGCGTGGAGCCGAGATACAGCGCGCGCGCGCCGAGTGGATTGGCTGGCCCGCCTTCCATGGTCACGGGCAGGATCTTGCCCTTTGCTTTTTCACGCGCCCGCATTTCGGCCGGCGGCGTCCAGGTCGGCCATTCCCGCTTGTTGGAGATGGTTTCGCTACCTGTCCAGCCGAAATCTTCCTTGCCGACACCAACGCCATAGCGACGCGCCTGACCATCGGATTCCACGAGATACAGGAACTTGGATTGCGTATCGATGACGATGGTGCCCGGCTTGTGGCCGCCATCATAGGCAACCATCTGGGG
>NZ_DAMBUH010000107.1:4556-10936 GCF_032053605.1 Tianweitania sp. | reverse complement strand
CCGCCCTCGTTGATGAGCGCTTTCTACGCAGACGCCCGACGAGAGTCAACACGCTCATGAAAGAAAAATGACGGTTTGAAGTTTCCCTAATGGAAGTCGCAGCGGAAGGTTCCACACGACCGCTCGGTATTCGGTCCCCTCTCACGCTTGTGCCGCTTGCTTAATGAGCGGCAGCCGCATTGCAGCCTAAAAGCGCTGGGATGATGCAGGCAGAGGCGTTGGGTATGCGCTCTATATAGAGAGGCGCCATACGCTCGCGGCATACACAGCCAGCTTCGTCCCATTCGGTTCGCTTCGTTGACTTGCGAACGTCGGGCAGGCAAAGGTTGCCGCGTTGAGCCGAAGGCCGCAGACTGGGGAAGATCTTTCAACCACCGATGCAGGATGTCGACGCGACCATAGCCGCCGCCTTGGGCAATGAACCACCTCTGGATGGAGACGGCCGTAGTGGTCCGCCCGACCGGCGTGAGGTTTCAGCCCGTTGGTTGTCCGGCACGTTCCTGACTGGCGTGACGTCGAGCGTCCTGATGGGTGTTGCCCTGTTTGCCGCGCTCGATGGACGCGAGCAGCTGGCGACCCCCCCGGAAGTAGCCACCCTTTCTCTTGCCGGCTCTCCACCCGATCAATCCGGCGAAGCAGCCAAGCGCGATCGCATCGCGCCACCCCGTGCCATTACGCGTCAGTCCGATCGTCAGCGGATGGAAGTGTCGACGGTGACGAAGCAGGGCGACAGCGATGTCGTCCGCATGGTGCCCTTCATGCATCTGGCCATGAGCCTTGCGGATCGTCCGGCGACCAACAAGCCCTACCCCAAATTCGATCCGCTGGACGTCTTTGCTGAAGACGCATCCGTGCAGACTGCCAATACCGGGCTGATCTACGGCGCCAAGGTGGAAAGCGAAGTCACGTTGAAGACGGCGGACTTCCCCCTGGAAACGGCGGCCTTCGACGAGAAGAGTGAATTGTCTGCCGACGAAGTCGAGGATGTGGTGCGCACCACCGGTGTCATCCTTCCCGATGGCGGCGTTCAAGTCGCTTCCCTGCACTATGTTGCTGAAGAGCGCTTTGGCGACGCGGTTGATGCGCAAACACTGAGCACTTACGGCGTGCGCATCGTGCCGGAAAATATGTCGGTTTCCACCCGCGCAGGAAGCGACGCGACAAAGGACTATGCGGAAGAGATCTTGCCCATCAAGGCCGATCAGCCTTTCGACACGGCGTTTGCAGGCTCCGGCTATGAAGGCGACGAAACCCGACGCATGGCACTCGCCCTTTCTACACTGACCGGCCAGGACGTGCTCAAGGCCGGATCGGTCCTGCGCATCGGCCTGGAAGTGGTGGGGGATCGCGGTACGATGCTGCGCTGCAGCCTCTATGAGAAGGGCGAGCATATCCTGACCGTCGCGCTTAACGATCGCGGCCAGTTCGTACAGGGCGATGCGCCCGAACCAAGCCCGCTTGTTGCCAGCGCCTTCGGCGAGAACCTGCCGCTGCCGACACGCGGCGACCTGCCGACGATCTATGACGCGGTGAACCGGACAGCTTTGTCGTACGGACTGTCGCGTTCCATGACCAAGCAGTTGGTGAAGCTGCTGGCTTCGGATGTCGATTACCAGGCAGCGATCGGGCCGAAGGATCGGTTGGATGTGTTTTTCTCGCAGCCAGACGAGAACAACAACAGCACGGATGAATCCGAGCTGCTTTATGTCAGTGCCAACTTTGGCGACATGAAGCGGGTTTATTATCGCTTCCAGATGGAAGACGGTTCGATCGACTACTTCGATCAGGACGGCAAGAGCTCGCGCCAGTTCCTGCTTCGCAACCCCGTGCCGAACGGTCGCTTCACCTCTGGCTTCGGTGGACGCAAGCACCCGATCCTCGGTTATGTCCGCATCCACAGCGGCGTGGACTGGGCTGCACCCAGGGGAACCCCGATCATTGCTGCGGGCAATGGTGTGGTGGAGTCGGCGGAGCGGAGTTCGTCCTTCGGCAACCAGACGATCATTCGCCATGCCAACGGCTATGAGACCTCGTATAACCACCAGAACGCCTTTGCGCCCGGTGTGGTGAAGGGGGCAAAGGTTCGGCAGGGTCAGGTGATCGGCTACATCGGGACCACCGGTCTTTCGACCGGGCCGCACCTGCATTACGAACTGATCGTCAACGGCACCAAGGTCGATCCGATGCGCGTTCGTTTGCCGGACAGTCGCGTGCTGAAGGGTGAAGAGCTTGCGGAGTTCCGCAGGGAGCGCGACCGGATCGATGCGTTCTTGGCCGATGAAGCGCAGAAGGGTCTGACGCTGGCCAGCCGCGAAGTGTCGATCAACTGATCCAGGCTCTGTCCGCCTGCTGAACCATCTTCCCCGGAAATGAAAACGCCCGCGACGCTTTCCTCAGCATCGCGGGCGTTTCCGTATTTAAGCGCGTCTCAGTCCAGGAACTGGACGAACACGCCGGGCTTGACGATCTTGGCGAGCTCGGCGGCATCCCAGTTGGTCAGGCGCACGCAGCCATGACTTTCCGTCTTACCGATCTTCGAGGGTTCCGGCGTGCCGTGGATGCCGTAGGTCGGCTTGTCCAAGGCGATCCAGATCGAGCCGACGGGGCCATTGGGGCCGGGCGGAATGCGCAGGACCTTGTCGTTCTGGCCCTGCTGGAAATTGAGCTTGGGGTTGTAGGTATATTCCGGGTCGAACGCGATGCGCTTGACCTGATGCGTGCCGCTTGGCGAAGGCGTGTCGCCCGAGCCGATCGTGGTCGGATAAGCGGCAACCAGATTGCCCGCCGCATCATAGGCGCGAACCTGCTTGCGCGCCTTGTCGGCCACGATGCGGTCGACCTGCGCGGTTACGTTCTGGCCGATATTCGTCACGCGAATGATCGTGCCGGCGCGATTGAAGTTGGCTTCCGGATTCAGCGCTTTCAAATAGTTTTCGTCCATATGGAAGCGCTCGCCGAACATCTCGGTGACCGACGTGTAGCTGAGATGGTCGAGCTTGGCCTTTTCGCTGTAATCCTCAGGCACGGAGGCGACCATGGGTGCAGCCACGTCTTCCGGCGTGATCGTATATTCGATGAAGGCCGGGCCGCCGGTTGCAGCGAGCGCCGCGTCGAGTGCGGCCGAATTGCCGATCGGCAGCGTTTCGCCGGTCAGTTCCTCATAGGCCAGCAAGGCCTTCCGCACATTGCCGCCATCATGCCCATCGATCACGCCAGGCGACGCGCCACCGCGATCAAGCAGCACCTGCAGCTTGGCCATGTCTTCGCTGGCTTTCGGCGACAGGCGGGGCGTGCTCGGTACAGCCTGCTGGACGGGCTCGCTCGGCGTGGTAGAGCCGGTTGTCGCCGGCGGCGGTTCGGTGAAGCCGTTGTCGAGCGGCTGGCGCTCGATGGTGCGGCCGGCATAGGTCGCATCTTCTTCGCGCGTCAGCGGATAGGGTTCGCCGCTGTCACCCGGCTCGGGAATATAGTCCGGACTGTCGCGCAGCGATCCTCCGCGGCCATAAAGGTCATCATCCGTGCGATCATTATAGCGCGGCCGCTGCATGGAACGGCGCTCGCGTTGCAACGGCGCTTCGTTGCGCGCGGTCGGCTCTTCAACACCGATGACCTGGCCCGAGCGCGTGTCGAACAAGACGCGCCGGCCATATTCGTCGTAGAAGACCTGGATGTCGCCGTTTTGCGCAAGCTGCACATTGCCGCCGCGCGAGCCCTGCGTGACAGCGGCGTCATCGCGCATGCCAACGGCGCCCGCAGGCACCAGGCCGGAAACGGTTGCGAGAAGAACAAGCGGAATCAAGCGGCGAAGCATGTTTTTAAAACCTCTGACGTTGCGCTGATCTCGCCATGCTTGTGGTAAACGAAGTGTTAGCGCCACGGTTGCGTGATCCTGTTTTGATGTATCGCGCATGAACCGGGCATGAAAATGGCGTGAGAACTGGCGCTTTCGGGGCAAAGCATCACTTCCGCGTTGGCTCCAGCACGCGATTGCCTTAAGCGGGCCCAAAGCAATTGTCCGGAACCCATCATGACCGACCTTCCCGATCGTTTGAGCATCGACCCAGACAGCAAGTACTACGACGAAACGTTGATCGAGCGCGGCGTCGGCATCCGCTTCAACGGCGCGGAAAAAACCAATGTCGAGGAATATTGCGTGTCCGAAGGCTGGGTGACGGTCCAGGCCGGCAAGGCGCTGGACCGCAAGGGTAAGCCGCTGACCATGAAGCTGAAGGGCAAGGTCGAGCCTTATCTGCGCGACGAGGCCTGACCCTTCTCCTGTCTTGTCGGTCCGGTTAAGTCAGCCCACCAGCGCTCGAACCAAGCAAGGTGGCTGAACAAAGTCAGCTGAATTGCCAGCTTCAGTGTTTCATCCGACAGGCCGGCACCGCAATCAAGAGGCGTGCCGGCTTTGAATCGCAGCTGACAGCTGCGGGCCGCGCGGCAACCACGGCGGGGACAGCGCTCCGAAGCCCCCTGCTCATCCAAGGCGAAGCGCAAAGCATCCTGCCACAAACGCGGGTCGATCTCTTCGTGAAAGAAGTCGCCGGCCTGGTTGATGAGCTTGATTGCTTCGGCGTTCCAGGCCACCCAGGCCTGTTCGTTTGTTTCGGCACTTTGCTTTTGCATGACGATCTCCGGTTCATAAGTCGGGCGCGGGCACGGGTTCTCACCTTCCCGCCTCGTCGAGAGTCGGGAAGCGGACGCAAAGCACCGCGCCTTGATTGATTTTTGATACGGCGCGGATGGTTCGCGTCCGTCGGTGCGCTTGCCGCGAAACCGGTGGTCTGTTTCCGCACGTGCCCTCCCCCTGGGAGGGATGCGGAACCAGCACTGAACCGGTCCGTGGCCTGGGTTTGTGGGGGACTGATTACCCCCAAATCGGGCTACCGGAGCCCAACCAACCCAGACACCGCCGCCCTCCCCTGATCCCCGGTGCGCACCAGAGTTCCCGACAAGGGCGATGGGTGGAGAATAGGAGGGACGAGTGGGGGCGTGGATAAGTTTTTTATCAAAGCGCAGAGTTGAAGGATTTGGCGCAGATCCTCTCCCTCACATCGTGGGGGAGAGGGGGCACGACGCTGCCGTGACGGTGAGAGGGAACAGCTCTGAGTTCGGCGAGTGCAGCGGCGGCGGCGAGGTCGCTCCCCCTCACCGGCCTGCCGGCCACCTCTCCCCCACTTTGTAGGGGAGAGGAAGGAAGTGGGGAGGTTGGTGGCTCATTTGCAACGCTTAGGCTGCAGTTACCTTTGCAGGTGACGCGCCCTCCTCGCCCCCGGAACGGGGGAGAGGTGGCCCGTCAGGGTCGGTGAGGGGGATAGCGCTGAGTTCGCGGATGTTTGGAAGTTGAAAGGGCTACCTCTCAACAATCAATTCAGACCATCCCTCCCGAGCTTGCATGAAGGAGAGAAGCAGCGAGAATATGGGATAAGTCTCGCTGGAGCCAGCACACATGGATGAGCATCCGCAAAATCGCAGCCGGCGTAAGGCAGGGACAACGGAACGTGCACGACTGCTTCGGAAAGGCGACAATCACGCTGAACGGCGTTTGTGGAGCGAGTTGAAAAACCGTCAGCTTGGCGGCCATAAGTTTGTGCGGCAACATCCGATCGGACCATATTTCGCTGACTTTGCTTGTCGTGAAAGGCGACTGGTCGTTGAGTTGGATGGCAGTCAGCATGCAGAGTCAGATTATGATCGACGCCGAGATGCGTTCATGTGCGCGGAAGGCTGGTCGGTACTGAGGTTCTGGAGCCATGAAGCGCTGAAGGAAACGCAGAGTATTTGCGAAACAATATTCGCCGCGCTGGATGGGCGTTTGCAAGACGAAATGGTCGCGGTCGATGTGCGTTTTTTGTTACGAAGGAAGGAAGAGCTTCGTAAGGGTGATTAGTCTTCGGCCAGGAACATGAAGCCGTTGCTCGGCGGGAAGGTGCTCCCCCTAACCGGCCTGCCGGCCACCTCTCCCCCACTTTGAAGGGGAGAGGAAGCAGGCGGCGAGGTCGAAGGCTCCTTGCTAGGCTGCGTTTGCGCCGAAGCTGCAGGTTCGGCACCCTCCTCGCCCCCGGAAAAGGGGAGAGGTGGCACGGCAAAGTCGTGACGGTAAGGGGGATGGCGCTGAACTTTCAGGCAACTCAGATGAAGACAGAGCTATTGTTCTGCATGTTTCTATGCGGCCATCTTCCCCGCCCCCGGCCATCCCGCCAAGGTCTGATCCACCACCTTATCCAGCCCCTCGCGTGACACGCCAGATTTTGCCTGCACGGCGATCCCATGGATCACAGCCATGAGGTAGGTCGCCATGCCGGCGCAGTCGGCTGTGTCGGGCAAGTCTCCGGCGGCTTGGAACTCTTCGAGTCGCTGCCGCAAACGAGTCTCGCCGC
>NZ_DAMBUH010000107.1:0-4546 GCF_032053605.1 Tianweitania sp. | reverse complement strand
TCTACGAGCAGCCTGTAGATGGGCTCTGACGCTTCGGAGCAGGTCAATGCGCCGTTCACGCCCAGGCATCCCAAATTCTCGGGATAACGGGTGGTGAGTTCGACCACGCCGCGCAGCATATGCTCGGCCATGGCGCGTGAACTCGGCTGGTCGGAGGCCTCGGTCATGTAGGTCAGGTATTGATCGGCATAGCGCTCGAGCGCGCGCCGAAACAGCTCTTCCTTGTTGCCGAAGGCGCTGTAGAGGCCGGGGCGCTTGACGCCGGTGGCCGCCGTCAGGTCGTCATAGGACGCGCCTTCATAACCGCGGCGCCAGAAAACGCGCACGACGGCATCAAGCGCTTCATCGACATCGAACTCGCGATGGCGGCCCATGGAACCAGTCTCCAATTTGATACCGGTCATTACTAAATGACTGGACGCGCTTTGTCCAATTTGATACCGATCGTTATTGTAACGGTTGTTATTTTATCGGAGAAGTGTTTCATGACCAAGACATTGCAGGGAAAGGTTGCCCTGATTACCGGCGGCTCGCGCGGACTGGGCGCGGCAACCGCCCGCCATTTCGCCGATCTGGGCGCCGACATCGCCATCAGTTACGTGTCGTCGCGTGAAAAAGCCGAGGCAGTCGTCGCCGAGTTGCGGGCAAAAGGCGTCAAGGCGGTCGCGATCCAGAGCGATCAGGGCGATCCGACGGCGGCTCCGGCCTTGATCGAGGCGGTGATCGGCGCCTTCAACAAGCTCGATATTTTCGTCAGCAACGCGGCGATCGCCGTTCAGGGAAAGCGCATCGATGATCCGAGCGCCGATATCGCCGAGTTGGACCGGCAGTGGCGGGTGAATGTGCTCGGCGTGGTGGCGACGACACGTGCGGCCTCGCAAAAGCTCAGCGATGGCGGGCGTATCATCCTGATCGGCTCCGGGCTTGGCACGCGCGTCGCCTTCCCCTTCGTGACGGAGTATTCGGCGACAAAGGCTGCGGTCCTGGGTTTTGCACACGGTGCCGCCCGCGATCTTGGACCGCGCAACATCACCGTCAATGTGGTGCAGCCCGGC
The DNA here is from genome assembly GCF_032053605.1 of Tianweitania sp. Lineage (NCBI taxonomy): Bacteria > Pseudomonadati > Pseudomonadota > Alphaproteobacteria > Hyphomicrobiales > Phyllobacteriaceae > Tianweitania > Tianweitania sp. The sequence continues at coordinate 3,491 of NZ_DAMBUH010000107.1, read as the reverse complement.
GTGATGATGACCGACATGGGCCATGCCTCCGCCGGCGTGCTGCCGTCCTTCCCGCCCGGCCTCATGGCGATCGAGCGCGTCGGCACGGTGGAAGAAGTGGCCGCCGGCATCGCCTATCTGGCCGGTCCGGATGCCAGCTATGTGACGGGCACGGTGCTCGACATCAGCGGCGGTTATCAGGTCTGACCGACATCGCTTAAAAGAAATGCCCCGCCATGTGACGGGGCATTTTTGTTTTGGGAGGCTTAAGCAGCGACCTTTTCGCCGTTTTCTTCCGTTTTCGAGCCGGTGACATAAAACGTCAGCCGGTCCGAACCAGCGCTTACCTTGACTCGGCTGCCATCGGGAATGTCGCCCATCAGGATCTTTTCGGCGAGCGGATCCTGCAGCTCCTTCTGGATCACGCGCTTAAGCGGACGCGCGCCATAAGCGGGATCGTAGCCCTTGTTGGCGAGCCAGTCGCGGGCTTCCGTGTCCAGGTCGATCGTGATCTTGCGATCGGCGAGCAGCTTGTGCAGGCGCTCCAACTGGATTTCGACGATGCGGCCCATGTCCTGACGGCGCAGGCGGTGGAACAGGATGACCTCATCAATACGGTTGAGGAACTCCGGCCGGAACGAGCCGCGCACCACCGACATGACCTGCTCACGCGCGGCATCCGCCTGCTGATCCTCGCCGAGATTGACGAGGAACTCGGCGCCGAGATTGGAGGTCATCACGATCAGCGTGTTGCGGAAGTCGACCGTGCGGCCCTGACCGTCGGTCAGGCGACCGTCATCGAGCACCTGAAGCAGCACGTTGAAGACGTCCGGATGGGCCTTTTCAATCTCATCGAACAGGATCACCTGATAAGGACGCCGGCGCACGGCTTCGGTCAGCGCGCCGCCTTCTTCATAGCCGACATAGCCGGGAGGCGCGCCGATCAGGCGGGCAACCGAGTGCTTCTCCATATATTCCGACATGTCGATGCGCACCATCGCGGTCTCATCGGCAAACAGGAAGTTGGCCAGCGCCTTGGTGAGCTCGGTCTTGCCGACGCCCGTGGGGCCGAGGAACATGAAGGAGCCGATCGGCCGGTTGGGGTCCTGCAAGCCTGCGCGGGCGCGGCGAACGGCTTTCGACACGGCCTGAACCGCCTCGCCCTGGCCGACGACGCGCTTGCCGATCTCGTCTTCCATGCGCAGCAGCTTTTCGCGCTCGCCTTCCAGCATCTTGTCGACGGGAATGCCGGTCCAGCGCGACACGATGTGGGCAACGTGATCGGGCGTGACGGTTTCTTCCACCATCGAGCCGCGATTTTCCACCGCTTCAGAGTCTACCAGCTGCTTTTCGAGCTGCGGGATCTGGCCGTAAGCGAGTTCGCCGGCGCGCTGGAATTCACCCTTGCGCTGGGCAATGGCGAGTTCGTTGCGCGCTTCATCGAGCTGGCGCTTGAGGTCGGCAGCAAGGCCGAGTTTCTGCTTTTCGGCCTGCCACTTGGAGGTCAGTTCGGCGGAATCTTCTTCCAGCGAAGCGAGGTCGCTTTCCAGCCGCTCGAGGCGATCCCTCGAGGCGGCGTCCTTCTCGACCTTCAGCGCTTCACGCTCGATCTTGAGCTGCATGATGCGGCGATCGATCTCGTCCAGCGCTTCCGGCTTGGAATCGACCTGCATACGCAGGCGCGACGCAGCCTCATCGACGAGGTCGATCGCCTTGTCGGGCAGGAAGCGGTCGGTGATGTAGCGGTTCGACAGGGTCGCGGCGGAGACCAGCGCGGAATCCGAGATGCGGACCTTATGGTGCTGTTCGTATTTTTCCTTCAGGCCGCGCAGGATCGAGATCGTGTCCTCGACGGTGGGTTCACCGACAAACACGGCCTGGAAGCGGCGGGCGAGCGCCGGGTCCTTCTCGACATGCTTGCGATATTCGTCGAGCGTGGTTGCGCCGACGCAGTGCAACTCGCCGCGTGCGAGGGCTGGCTTAAGCAAATTGGACGCATCCATCGCGCCTTCCGACTTGCCGGCGCCGACCAGCGTGTGCATTTCATCGATGAAGAGGATGATGTCGCCATTGGCCGAAGTCACCTCGGACAACACGCTTTTCAGGCGCTCCTCGAACTCGCCGCGATATTTCGCGCCCGCGATCAGCGACCCCATGTCGAGCGCCATCAGCTGCTTGTCGCGCAGGCTCTCCGGGACGTCGCCGTTGACGATGCGCAGCGCGAGGCCTTCGGCGATGGCGGTCTTGCCGACGCCGGGCTCACCGATCAGCACGGGATTGTTCTTGGTGCGGCGCGACAGAACCTGGATGGTCCGGCGAATTTCGTCGTCACGGCCAATCACCGGATCGAGCTTGCCTTCGCGCGCATCCTTGGTCAGGTCGCGGGCGTACTTCTTCAGCGCATCATAGCCCTGCTCGGCCGAAGCGGAGTCAGCTGTGCGGCCCTTGCGCAGGTCGTTGATGACGGCATTGAGCGCGGCGGGCGTAACGCCAGCCTTGGCGAGGATGTCAGCGGTCTTGGCGGATTTTTCCACGGCAAGCGCGGTCAACAGGCGCTCGACGGTGACGAAGCTGTCGCCGGCCTTCTTGGCGATGTCTTCGGCGGTGGTGAAGATCTTGGCGAGCGGCTGAGCGAGGTAAAGCTGGCCGTTGCCGCCTTCCACCTTCGGCACTGCTTCGAGTGCGGCTTCCACGCCCAGCTGGACGTCCTTGGGACGGCCGCCGGCACGTTCGATCAGGTTGGCGGCAAGGCCTTCCTCGTCGTCGACCAGAACCTTTAGCAGGTGTTCGGGCGTGAATTGCTGGTGGTTGCGCGACAGCGCCATGGTCTGCGCGGACTGGATGAAGCCGCGCACGCGTTCGGAATACTTCTCGATGTTCATATCAGGTCCCTTCCCCAAACCGGCCCGCTTTGCGGCACCGGTCAAGTGTCAGATGACGGGTCTCCAATCCGGCAGACCCTGTTCAAGGAGCATATGGGGGTACGAAGAAGGCGGCTCAAGAACGCCTGAAACGAAAAATGGCGGAGCTTTCACCCCGCCATTTCCTTGATCCATAAGTGGCCAGATTTTAGCTGGCAGCTTCCACCGGCTGGTCGTCGTTTGCGCCAGCTTCAACAGCTTCGCCTTTCGGCACGCGCGGCTTGCGCGGCTTACGAACCTTACGGACCGGCTGTTCTTCGCCATCAACTGAAACAGCCTCGATAGTCGGCGCGGCTTCAGCCGAAGGGCTTTCAACCTGCGGAGCCTGCGGCAAACCCGGCACCTGAGAAGCGGCTTCGGACGCGACCGGCTGGGGTGCTACGGGTGCCGGTGCGGCCGGCTGTTCGACGCTGACGGGTGCCGTATCCTGCGCATCCTGCTGGCTTTGAACGGCCTGCACGTTGCCATGCGCAACTTCCGCCGGAACGCCTTCGATCACCGGCTGCGGGCCCGAACCGTCGACGCGGTTGCGCTGGTCCTGATCGCGATCGCGATACGGCCGGCGTTCACGCGGCTGGCGCGGCTCCCGCT
>NZ_DAMBUH010000106.1:10760-11005 GCF_032053605.1 Tianweitania sp. | reverse complement strand
AGCGCCGATGCGGCTGGCGTCGTGCTGGGTGCGCGTGTGCCGATCATCCTCACCAGCCGTGCCGATTCGCTGCGCACCCGGCTGGCGTCCTGCGCGGTGGCCGTTCTCATGGCACGCGCCGCCACCAAGGCTGCACCCGGTCCATTCTTCCGGCCCACGGACCGCGCATGACCCGCGCCGTTGTCAGCCTGAATGCCGGCTCGTCCAGCATCAAGTTCGCTTTGTTCACGCTGGACGAGGACAAC
>NZ_DAMBUH010000106.1:0-10551 GCF_032053605.1 Tianweitania sp. | reverse complement strand
GCATGGCGGCACGCGCTTTGCCGCGCCGTGCCTGATCGATGCCGAGGTGTTGCAGGCGCTGGACGATCTGTGTTCGCTGGCGCCGCTGCACCAGCCGCATAACCTCGCCGGCATTCGCGCCGTCAGCGCGATCGCGCCGGATCTGCCGCAGATCGCCTGTTTCGACACGGCCTTCCATCACGACCGCGCGGCGGTGGCCACGCGCTTTGCCATTCCGCGCGCGCTGCATGAGCAGGGTATCCGCCGCTACGGCTTTCACGGGCTGTCCTATGAATACATCGCCCGCCGTTTGCGCGAGCTCGATCCCGTAATGGCGGAAGGGCGCGTAATCGTCGCGCATCTCGGAAACGGGGCCAGCCTGTGCGGCATCCGTGAAGGGCGCAGCGTTGATACCACGATGGGCTTCACGGCGCTGGATGGCTTGATGATGGGCACGCGCTCCGGCGCGATCGATCCCGGCGTCATCCTGCATTTCCAGACCGCGCTTGGCATGAGTGCGGCCGAAGTCGAGGACCTGCTTTACAAGCGCTCCGGTCTGCTGGGCGTGTCCGGCATTTCCAGCGACATGCGGGCGCTGGCGGCAAGCGATGCTGTTGAAGCCGAGGAAGCGATCGACCTTTTCGCTTGGCGCGCGGCGCGCGAAGCTGGCGGGTTGATGTCGAGCCTGGAAGGGCTGGACGGTCTCGTCTTTACCGCCGGCATCGGCGAAAACAATGCCGGTATCCGCACCCGGATCTGCCAGCGCCTGGCCTGGACAGGGCTTGTTCTGGATGACGCCGCCAACATCCGCGGCGAAGCGATCATCAGCGCGCCGGAAAGCGCAGTGACCGTGCGCATCATCCGCACCGATGAAGAGCGCATGATCGCGCTGCATACGATCCGCGTGCTCGGCTAGAGCAATTCCAGCAAAAGCGCGAAGCGGTTTTGCGTCCGGAAATCGCGTCTAAACAAAGAGATAGAGCATTGCTGGCGATTCTTCTTTCGCCGGAAATGCTCTAGTCCGCTCCCGCCGCTTGAGGGCAGGGCGTTGGATCAGGCCGGGGCGAGGCTGGGCTGGTGGGACGTTGCGAGCCAGCTTTCGAAGGCTACCGGCTCCATCGGGCGCCCGAACAGGTAGCCCTGCACCTCGTCACAGCCCCATGCCTTGAGCTGCTCGAAGGTTTCCGGCCGCTCCACGCCTTCGGCCACCATGTGGTAGCCGAGATCGTGACCGAGCTTGATGACGGTCGGCACCGTCACGGCTGCGTTGGGATCGGTCAGCGCCTGCGCCACCAGCGAGCGGTCGATCTTGAGCGAGGTCGCAGGCAGGGACAGGAGGTAAGCGAGGTTGCTGTAGCCGCTGCCGAAATCGTCGATCGCCACGCCCACACCAAGCTCGCGGATCTCTTTCAGCCGCTCGGACGCGACATGGCTGTTGTCGAGGTTCATGTCCTCGACCACCTCGATTTCGAGCCGGGAGGGATCGACGCCGGTGGCGTTCAGCACTTCGGCCAGCCGTGAAACGAGATCGTCCTCGAACAGGTTCTTCGAGGAAATGTTGAAGGAAACGGACAGGTCGATGCCGGCAGCCTGCCAGGCCGCGATCTGGCGCATCACATTGCGCATCACCCAGTCCGTGACTTCGTGGATCAAGCCGGTTTTTTCCACCAGCGGGAAGAACTCGGCCGGCGACACAGGACCCCAATGCGGGTGGTTCCACCGCAGCAAGGCTTCGGCCGCAATGCACTGGCGCGACGCCACATCGATGCGCGGCTGGTAAACGAGGTAAAGCTGCTTTTGCGAGCGCAGCGCTTCCGGCAGGTCGGACAGGAGGCTGTACATGCGCTTTTGCGCATCGTCACTGTCGCTGTCATAGGTCGCATAAAGTCGCTCGCTCAAGCGTGCCTCGCGCGCCGCCGAAAGCACGGTGCGAAGAACATCCGGCGAGGACATTTCCATCAAGCCGGCTGATCGAAGGCCAAAGCAGGGATTGAGCGCAGACGGCGTGCCTCGGCTGGTCACCAGCGGCTCGCGCAGATCCGCGTCCAGCTGTTTGATCAGCGTTTCGGGATCACCCTTGGCGGCATCCAGCATGAAGGCGAGGTAGGCGCCGCCGATGTGATAAACGGTGTTGTCCGGCAGATGCCGCTTCAGGATCGTCGCGGCATGGCGGACCTGCTCATTGTAGAAATCGATACCCAGTGCACCGATCACGTCATGGGCATTGCGGTTGTCGATCACGTCCACCAGCACGATCCAGCAGGTGCTGCTCGGGTCGGCCCGGATCATGTCTTGCAGGCTGAGGAGGAACTGGATGCGGTTGGGCAAACGGGTGAGAGGATCGACACGGCCGATCGCCCGGTCGCTCTTCACCTGGATCATGACGAGCGCTGCCAGGTCTTCCAGCATTCGCACCTGATAGGGGGTGAGCGTGCGCGGCTTGACGTCGAACAAGCACAGTGTGCCGACGGCGAAACCGTCATGGGTCATCAGCGGCGCGCCGGCATAGAAGCGGAGCGATGGGCCGCCGGTTACATCCTGCAAGCCGCAGAAGCGGTCATCGCCCAGCGCATTTTCCACCACCGTGGTCTTTTTCGTGGCGATCGGCACGCGGCAGAAGGATTGATCGGGCGTGTTTTCGCGCCTGTTCGTGCCCAGATGCGATTTGAACCATTGCCGCTGTCCATCCATGAAGGTGATCAGCACCACCGGCATGTCGAACATTTCCTGAGCGATCCGCGCGATGCGGTCGTAGGCTTCCTGGCTGCTGGTGTCGTCCATGACCGCGAGGTCTCGAACAACCTCCAGACGTAGCGGATCTTGCGGCGACATAGTGGTTCCCGGTTGAAAGCTGCGATGATGAAATCAACAACCGGCGCGAGCTTACCAAGCCAGCGTGAACAGGACGTTGATTGCAGCGCATCAAAGCATTGAGCATGGTGGAAGGAGAAAACGACCAAGGCGTCGTCGAGCCGACCTATAGCGCCAAGTCACAAAATGATAATGCTCCGGTCGGGAAAAAGCCGGATTGAGCTTCTAGATAGGCGGTGTTCCCGGGCCGCACTCACACAGGCGCTTCGGGAAAATTGCAAACAGTCTCGAAATGTCGTGCTTATATTAATCTTTGTGCATGAGCCGTCGGCGAGACTGTATCAGAAATAAGCGATGTGAAGAGGAGGACGTCATGGCGCCGCCCAGCAGAAGCATCCAAGACGTAGTTGATCAGTACCTTTTGTCCAGGCGTTCCAAACTGTCGGCAATTTCAACCGCCGACGCGACCCGAGCGATCAAATCCGTTCTGCCGGCCTCGTCGGCCAGCGATCGGGAAATCGAGGATCTGATTGTTGCCTCGGCCGCTCATCGCGGCATGGCGCTGCATTTCGATCTGCCCCGTACTGCAGCCTAAGCAGCACGGCGGAGGCGGGAGGATGTTCCTCCCCATCAAATTCGTATCGGGCGACGCTTAACGGCGCCGCCCGATCAGTTTGCGGATCCGGTTGCGGACCAGGCGCGCCATGTTGCGGCTTTCGCGATAAAGGTGGATCTGCTGCGCGGCCTGCCGCACATGGCGGTCCGTATCCGGCGTCAGGCCGATGATCATCGTTCCGAACTGCGCGCGTTCGCTCCAGATCCGGCTCATCACGGGATGATCGGGCACGGCGCAGGAATCGGTTGCCTGGATGTTGGGATCATCGAGATGGGTGCGCGTCACTTCCATCGCCAGCAGCGTGCCGGGCGAAAAGGCCGAATAGGTCTCGTCATAGGCCGTCTTCCAGGTGTAGGCGACGCCGTTTTCGATAAACACCAGCAGCACCGCGATCGGCTTGTCGTCGAGCGACAAAACATGGGCGCGGCAATTATCGGCTTCGGACAGGCGATAAACCGCCTCGCGCGCGAAGGCCGCACGGTAGCGGTCGGCGGCCATGGCGGAGCGCTCGCGGCCTTTCCAGCCATCCATTTCCAGCGTCAGAAAGGCTTCGGTGGCGATGCGGACATCGTCGGGCTGGCGGTGAATGGCGTAATCGAGCTTGCCCTTTTCGCCCAGCCGCCGCTTCAAGCGCTTGAACTCGCGGAAGTGGTGGGCGCTTAGCGCGCGCTTGAGATAGGCGTCGCCTTCCAGCTCGCTTTGCAGATAAGGCCGCTCAACCCGGTCGACGATGTCGAGCGGCAGGTTGCGGGTTTCGCTGACATGGCGGAACAGGCCGGCCACCGGGCCATCGAGCCGGATGTCCGGCAGAACGAAGGCCTTGGGAAAGTTCAGATGCGGCCGCGAAAGCATGGCCAGGAAGTCTTCGATGACCCCGATCGGATCGTCGCGGTCGATCAGCGGCGTGCCGAGCGGTCCGAACGGGTTGGCCCAGCTGCGCAGAACGGGCACCGCGAGCGGCACGCCGGGTCGCTCGATGGAGAAGGGCAAAAGGAAGCGCAAACGGCTGTCGTCGCCTTCGCCGTCACGCATCACCGCCAGCCTGATTTCGCGGTCTTCCAAACGCGGCATTGCCGGGGCGAGGAAGCGCGGATTGAAGAAAACGTTGGGTTCAACCGTGCGCGCGCACAGATGGTCGAGCTCATCCACGAGGTCGAAGCCGGCTGCAGCCGGATAGATCGCGAGACGGCGCAGCGGGCGCACCGGCCCCATATTTTCGATCTGCTCGCCGTGGTTGGTCAAACGCGGCGTGAAGCCTGCCAGCTGCGCGATCATCGAGCCGGAGCTGGACGTGCTGAGTTCTTCCAGGATCGGGGTCGCGGCCATCTATGAACTCCTGCCGCGTGCCGGCGTGGCCTGGAAGCCGATCACCATCACCAGCCCCAGCTTGATCCAGACAACAACCGCCAGCGCGATTGCCTCGAAGATCATTGCAGCGGAGGTGGCGACGGCTGCGCCCCAAAGCCCGATCTGTGGAATGAGAAGCGCGTTGCAGGTCAGGTTGACCGCAAGCGTCGCCGCATAAACGCCGGCGCAGATATTTTGTTGCCCGCTCATCGTGAGCAGGCTTTCCGCCGGCCCCACGCTTGCGCGCGCGATGACGCCTGCCACCAGAACGAACAAAAGCGGATAGCCCGTGGTGAATTCTGCCCCGAACAGGGAAAGCAGCGGCCAGCCGGCTGCGAGCACGAACAGGCCCATGCCAACCGACGGCCAGAAGGTCCAGGCCACGGTTTCGCGCGCAAAGGCCTTGAGGCGCCGCTCTTCACCGGCATGGATGAGCTGCGCGTAGCGCTGGGCCGCACCGGTCTTGACCGCGAAATACACGAAATGCACCAACGCCAGCGTTTTGACGGTCGCATAATAGATCGCGACATCATGCGGCTCGAGATAGAAGCCGACGACCAGCACGTCGGCGTTGGTGAGCAGGAACGTAAAGCCTTCGATCAGGAAGATCGGCAGGGACACGGCCAGCCATGTCCGCATGTCGATATGGCGCGGGCCGCGTCCTGCAACGCGATCAGCCGGGCCGGTTACGCTCAGCACCTGATACAGTGCCGTCACATAGGTCGCAGCGATCGCGGCAATCAGCGAGGTTCGCGCATCGGGCTCCCAGCCGGCAAGCAGCAGGCCGGCCATGAACACGAGCAGCAAAGTCGGGCGCACGACATAAGCGGGCGCGAGCGCGGCGACTGCCCAGGCATTGGCGCGGGCAATGCCCTGCAGCGTGTCCGACAGGGCGATCATCGGCAGCATTACGATGCCGAGCGCGAAGGGCACGATGTAATAGGGTTCGACCGAACCGGAAAAAAGGTACAAACCCAGCGCGCCGAGTGCGGCGATCGAGCTGGAAGCGACCAGCGTGAAGATGCGGCTGCCGAACAGGATGCCGCGCAGATGATCCGGTCGGTCCGTTTCGCGATATTCCGGAATGAAGCGGATCACCGCCGTGTGGAAGCCGAAGCAGGAGAGGTTGCCGAGGATCACCACGGCGACCCAGACCAGCACGAAGATGCCGTACTCGAAGGAGCCTATCCAGCGGGCCATGAAGACCTGGCTGATGAAGGCGATGGCTGCGCTTAAGATGCGGATGGCGAAGGCGATCAACGAGATGCGACCAGCCTGATCACGCGCATCACGCGGGATCAACAAGGCGTCGACCTGGTCGAGCAAGGGACGAGCCCGGCTCGCCAATCGCTCCGGCAGGAAGCGCTCGGCCGTCGTTGCCGCCGAAAAACGCACACACATACTCCGACTTCGATGGTCTCTGGCTTAGCGCGGAGTCTTTAAAAAACGGTTCGGGCTGGATTGATGGAGCGGACAGGTGGGTTGGGGGCGGGGCGGCCAGCGAGGGACCCCCACCCCTTACCCCTCCCCTCAAGGGGGAGGGGGGAGTCTGAGGCCTCGCGCTGGGTGGGACCGCAGTTAGAAGCGCCACTATGAGCACCGGATGGCATACTGAAGTTGAAACGCATCGATTCGAGCCAGGTGACAGATTCGGTAGTCAGCGCATTACGATGACGCCTCCCTCCCCCTTGAGGGGAGGGATAAAGGGTGGGGGTACCAACCTCTCCACCATCACCACGACGACAAACTTCGGTTCCGCCGCTTCCAGTCGCTCAACAAAAAACCGGCCCTTTCGAGCCGGTTCCTTATTCTTCCGTCACTGCGTCTCAGGCGAACGTACCGTGGCAGTGCTTGTATTTCTTGCCCGAACCGCAGGGGCAAAGCTCGTTGCGGCCGACCTTGCCCCAGGTGGATTGATCGTTGGGGTCGCGGTCTTCCGGGGCAACCACGCGGGTGTCTTCGCGCTCGATCAGCGCCAGGTCGCCGCCGCCCTGGTAGGTCTCGCCTTCGTTGAAGTCGTCTTCGCCGGTGGTCGCGTCGATATGCTCGCCGAACATGCGCGGGGCATCCGGCAGCGGCTCTTCTGCGGCCTGACGCACCAGTTCCACGCGCATCATCTGGCTGGTCACGACCTCACGCAGATTGGCGAGCAGAGCCTGGAACAGCTCGAAGGACTCGCTCTTATATTCGTTGAGCGGATCGCGCTGCGCATAACCGCGCAGGCCCACGGCCGAACGGAGATGGTCGAGATTGACGAGATGCTCGCGCCACAGATGGTCGAGCGTCTGCAACAGGATCGACTTCTCGACATAAGCCAGCACTTCCGGGCCGAAGCGTTCTTCGCGCGCCTTGGCGGCGGCGTCGGCTGCTTCGGTGATGCGGGCATGGATGTCGTCTTCGGCGATGCCTTCTTCGGCAGCCCATTCGACGATCGGCAGATCGAGGTTGAGCCCTTCGCGCACGGCCTCCTGCAGGCCCGCCACGTCCCACTGCTCGGCATAGGCCGTTTCGGGGATGTGCTTGGCGACCAGCGCGTCGATCACCTCTTCGCGCATTTCCTTGACGACTTCGCCGAGTTCCTCGCCGCCTTCCATCATCTCGATGCGCTGTTCGAACACGACCTTGCGCTGGTCGTTCATGACGTCATCGTATTTCAGGACGTTCTTGCGCATGTCGAAGTTGCGCGCTTCGACCTTCTTCTGCGCCTTTTCCAGAGCCTTGTTGATCCAGGGATGGATGATGGCCTCGTCTTCCTTGAGGCCAAGGCGTTGCAGCATGGAATCCATTCGGTCAGAGCCGAAGATGCGCATCAGGTCATCCTGAAGCGACAGGTAGAACTTCGAGCGGCCCGGATCGCCCTGACGACCGGAACGGCCGCGCAGCTGGTTGTCGATGCGGCGCGATTCATGGCGCTCGGTGGCCAGCACGTAAAGGCCGCCGGCAGCGATCGCGATTTCCTTCAAACGCTTGATGTCATCCTTGATCGCCTGCTCGGCCGCGTCGCGCTCGGGACCGGCTTCCATGTCGCCGAGTTCCTGCGCAATTCGCATATCAGCATTGCCGCCGAGCTGGATGTCGGTGCCGCGGCCAGCCATGTTGGTGGCGATGGTGATGGCGCCAGGCGCACCGGCCTGCGCAACGATGGTCGCTTCCTGCTCGTGGTGGCGGGCGTTGAGGACCTGGAAGCCCTTCACACCGTCCTTGCGCAGGCGCTCGGCCAGGAGTTCCGATTTCTCGATAGAGGTCGTGCCCACCAGGATCGGCTGGTTCTTTTCGCTGGCGGCGCGGATGTCGCGCACAACGGCGCGGTACTTTTCCTCGACCGTGCGGTAGACTTCGTCGTCCTCGTCCAAACGCTGGACGGGCAGGTTGGTCGGTACTTCGACGACTTCGAGATTGTAGATGTTGCCGAACTCTTCCGCTTCGGTTGAGGCCGTACCGGTCATGCCGGACAGCTTCTTGTACATGCGGAAATAGTTCTGGAAGGTGATGGAAGCCAGCGTCTGGTTCTCGGGCTGAACCTGGACGTGTTCCTTGGCTTCCAGCGCCTGGTGCAGGCCTTCCGAATAGCGGCGGCCCGGCATCATGCGGCCGGTGAATTCGTCGATGATGACGATTTCGTCGTTGCGGACGATATAGTCCTTGTCGCGCTGAAACAGGCGATGCGCCTTCAGTGCGTTGTTGACGTGGTGGACGATCGAGACATTCTCGATGTCGTAAAGCGAGTCGCCCTTCAACAGGCCGGCCGCGCTCAGCATGGTCTCGATCTTTTCCGTGCCTTCTTCGGTGAAGATCGCGGTGCGCTGCTTTTCATCGACCTCGTAATCGGCCGCTTCGAGCTGCGGCATGAAGCCGTCGACGGCGAGATAAAGGTCGGACTTGTCTTCGAGCGGGCCGGAAATGATCAGCGGCGTGCGCGCTTCGTCGACCAGGATCGAGTCCACTTCGTCGACGATGGAATAGTTATGACCGCGCTGCACCATCTGCGCGCGCTCATACTTCATGTTATCGCGCAGATAATCGAAGCCGAGCTCGTTGTTCGTGCCGTAGGTCACGTCGCAGGCGTAAGCCGCCTTGCGCTGCTCGTCCGAAAGCCCGTGCACGATGATGCCGGTGGACAGGCCGAGGAAGCTATAAAGGCGACCCATCTGTTCGGCGTCGCGGCTGGCCAGATAGTCGTTGACCGTCACGACATGCACGCCCTTGCCTTCAAGGGCGTTGAGATAGACCGGCAGGGTGGCGACCAGCGTCTTGCCTTCGCCGGTGCGCATTTCGGCGATGTCGCCTTCATGCAGAACCATGCCGCCGATCAGCTGCACGTCGAAATGACGCATGCCGAAGACGCGCTTGGACGCCTCGCGAACAGTGGCGAAAGCCGGAACCAGAATGTCGTCGAGCGAACGGCCGGCAGCGATCTGCGTTCTGAACTCGTTTGTCCGAGCCCGCAGGGCTTCATCGGACAGGCCGGACAATTCCGGCTCCAGCGCGTTGATCGCGGCTACTTTGGAACTGAATCCTTTGACGCGACGATCATTGGACGATCCGAAAATCTTGCGGGCAAAGCCGCCGAAGCTGACCATCCTGTGGTCCTTTCAATCGTAAACCGCGAAGGCGAGGCCGGGTTGCCCCGTTTCCACCCGATCCGTCTCGGCAATCATATGGAAGTGAAGCGGAATGAACGAAATGGGCGCCTGAATCCGTTCTGGACGCAAAGTTGTGCGAGAGATAAGAGGGGGCCCGAGCGATGTCAACGCTGCGCGAAGTGCACTGGTCGACCTTGAATTCCGACACATTTGATGTGGCTGAGTTCACGAAGGGCGGTTAGCGAAGCGACCGTCGCCAAAGTTTTCCTTCCTGGAGATGACTTCATGTCTTTTTCTTTCCACCGTCCGCTGGCGGCCGCGCTCCTGACCGGAGCTCTTCTTGCCAGCACCAGCTTCGGCGCGCTGGCCCAGAGTGATGCCGTTGTTGCAACGGTGAATGGTCAGCAGATCACCGAAGCACAGCTGACCCTGGCCGAAAGCGATCTCGATCCGCAGTTCGCGCAGTTGCCGCCGGAACAGAAGCGCGCCGCCGCTTTGTCGGCCCTGATTGAAATCAAGCTGCTGTCCGCCAAGGCCGAGGCCGATGGCCTGGCCGAGAAGCCCGAATTCAAGCAGCGCATGGAATTCCTGCGCCAGCGCGCGCTTCATAGCGCCGTTGTGGAACAGGACATCGCAGCCGGCGTGACCGATGATGCGATCCGCGCCCGCTACGACCAGGAAATCGCCAAGCAGCCGGCGGTCAACGAGGTTCATGCCCGCCACATTCTGGTGAAAACCAAGGAAGAAGCCGACGCGGTCATCAAGCAGCTCGACGAGGGCGGCAACTTCGAGGCGATCGCCAAGGAAAAATCGACCGACGGCGCGGCAGCGCAGGGCGGCGATCTCGGCTATTTCGGCCCGAACCAGATGGTGCCGGAATTCGAAAAGGCAGCCTTCGCGCTCGAGCCCGGCCAGTACACCAAGACGCCGGTGCAGACGCAGTTCGGCTTTCATGTCATCAAGGTGGAAGACAAGCGCGAACAGCAGCCGCCGGCTTTCGAGCAGGTGAAGGATCAGGTTCGTTCGCTGCTTCTGCGCGACAACTACCTGAAGCTGGTTCGTGATCTGCGCGGGTCGGCCGATGTGCAGATCCCCGATGCGGCCTTGAAGGCGACGGTGGATTCCATCGACAAGGCCCAGGCTGGCCAGCCCGGCGGTGACGCTGCTGGCGAGGCACCAGCAGACGCGGCTCCGGCCGGTGACGCGCCCGCAGGC